>JAGXIN010000123.1 GCA_024635575.1 Flavobacteriia bacterium | reverse complement strand
TTTTTAAAAAAAATAGACTCGAAATGTTATAACTACTCAGAAGTTTATAAATTTGCACTCATTAAAAATAACGGCCTCGTAGTTCAACGGATAGAATAGAAGTTTCCTAAACTTTAGATCCAAGTTCGATTCTTGGCGAGGTCACTTTTAACATTTTAAAGGAAATCAAAACCCTGTTAATCTTATGATTATCAGGGTTTTAATATTTTTTTGATATCATTGGATGTTAAAAGAAATGATGTTTAAAAGTTCACAAATCGTCAAGATATTTCGATTAGAATTTTTATCTTAATGACCTGTGAAACAACCATTATTGGTGATTTGACTTTCCTAAAATTGTTCAATTCAAATACATCAATTATGTGCACATCGTCAACATTTTCAGTCTTATTCTGGATTTATACCAAAAGAGCAACAAACAATCTCGTAGTTATTTATGCCAGAATTACGGTAAACGGGAGGAAATTAAACATCAGTCTAAAAAGAAAGGCCGATTTATCGCTGTGGAACCCCAGTAAACAAAGGGTATCGGGGAATTGTCCCCAATCTAAAGATCTTAATCAGTTTTTAGATCAGGAACATTCAAGACTTTTTCAATATTATCAGGAATTGAAAATAGAAGGAAAGGTTCTATTCCCGAAAAGCATCAAAACCAAATATTTTGGTGATGAGGTGCGTCTTTTTTCTTTAGAAGATATTTTTAAGTATCACAGCGACCATATGTTTTCTAAACTAAAATACAATACCTCTCGCATGTATAATACAAGTCAAAATTACATCAGGCAATTCTTAAAGAAAGCGTATAAAAGAAATGATTTCTACCTGAGAGAACTTGATTATAGCTTTTTTTTAAGATTTGAGAATTTTCTAAGAGCGGTTCGAACCCGGCATTACCAGAAAAGCCTTCAGCATAATGCAGTGATGAAACATATTCAGAGTTTTAGGAAGATGGTTACGTTGGCATTTCATCTGGAATGGATAGACAGGGATCCATTCGTTAAATTTAAGCCGCATTTAATACAGAAAGAGAGAGGATTTTTATATGCAGAGGAGTTAGAGAGTATTGAAAACTTAGAAATTGAAGGCCAGAGGCTAAAAAGAGTAAGAGACCTGTTTATTTTTAGCCGTTACCATTTTTTGATATGCGTTTAACCGGGAATCCTCAATTTTGGGATGAGTCCGCTATAAGGCCGGCTAATTTCTAAATTCCGGAACTTTGGTTTCTCAAAAAATCGGTTACAACGGGATTGCTCGGGAAGGTGAATCAAATGATGGGGTGAAGTTTCTTACGGTTACGGCAAGTACAAATCTTGAAAGAAGTTCATCGCCGGCGGACTCAGGCAAAAAAGTGCTTCCAGGAATGGAGAGGTTCTGTTTAGTTACCGGGTTTGTCATTAGAAACCATTAAATTTTCAATCCAATTTTCAAGAAGTAAAAAAGGATTTCTTATTATAGTCTTGATCTTAAGGTAATATCCAAAGTCTGTGTTTAAAGTATTTTTGTGCTGTACTATGATTATAAAGAGAGAATCTGAATAAAATTGTTGAAGCCGTTTTATTATATGTGAAATTGTACTGAATTAGCCAAAATTCAAAAAAGGGTGTCAAGAAATTGTCATCCTTCTTTATTTATATTGATTGGATAAGCCTGACGGGAATTTGGAGCGAAGAAAAAATTCAATACCTAAGAATTTCAGGTTACAATAATTTAATTATCTGCGACAGAACAAGCTACCAAAACTTAATGATTCAATTACAATTGATTAATATTCGGATTATACCTTGTGCCTAATTAAAAACATTGAAATTGGCAAATCAGGTATTGGATAATCCCGAAAACCCTTTCCAAAAAACCCCATCAGTTCTTGCCCATTATTTTTTTTCTCACTTTTTGACCTTTGCAGGACGTTTTTTCAAAATCAGCGAAAGTTATGTTCAAGAGCTTATACTCACAAAAATCCTTCTTTACAAAATAGCATCCTTATTCTCGCCAAATAAATTCTGCGGGAACTACCTGATTAATACACTTAAAAAATTTATTTCTGAAAAATATGAAAAAACGTGAAGTTGAAGTTGTGGTTATTTCCGATATCCATTTGGGTACCTACGGATGTCATGCCGGGGAACTTTTAAGTTACCTTAAAAGTGTAAAACCTAAAATATTAATCCTGAATGGTGATATCATTGATATATGGCAATTCAATAAAAGTTATTGGCCGGAATCACATATGCAGGTAATCAAACATATTACGGGCTTACTTGCCAAACGTGTGAAAGTATATTATGTGACAGGGAACCACGATGAAATGTTGAGAAAATTTGTAGGATTTAAAATGGGATCACTTCAAATTGTAAACAAGGTTGTATTAAATCTGGACGGTAAAAAAGCCTGGTTTTTTCACGGGGATGTGTTTGATGTTATAATGCAGAACTCTAAATGGCTGGCCAAATTGGGTGCAAAAGGCTATGATACTTTAATCCTCATTAACAGGTTGTTTAATCATATCTCAGAAAAAATGGGAAAGGGGAAATTATCCTTTTCAAAAAAGATAAAAAACAGTGTAAAGAGTGCCGTAAAATTTATTAACGATTTCGAGCAAATTGCAGCTGATATTGCTATATCAAATGCCTATGATTATGTGGTGTGCGGACATATACATCAGCCAGGGATTAAAAAAATCAAAAACAAGGAAGGAGAGGTCACGTATCTAAATTCCGGAGATTGGATTGAAAATCTGACAGCACTCGAATACAACAATGGAGCCTGGAAAATATATCAATTTGATGAGGACCTCCAAAGAGTCAAGAACGTGAAGACTAATCGAAAAAAGGAACCCGAAATGAACAATAGGGTAATTTTTGAAAATTTGGTACGGGAATTTAATTTTGTAAGACATTGAAAACAGAAATGCTGAAAAAGATTCTTTTGAGGGTGTGAATTTTTTAACTCTTTAATTCAACTCTTTTAGGGTTAATTACAGATCTAATTTTAAAACTATGAAGATATTATATGCTATTCAGGGCACGGGAAATGGCCATTTGAGCAGGGCCAGGGATATAATTCCTATTTTAAAGAATAAAGTGGAATTGGATATCCTGGTAAGCGGTACCCAGGCAGATTTATCGCTGCCCTTTCCAGTTAAGTATACCTACAAAGGGTTAAGCTTTATTTTTGGCAAAAAAGGTGGAGTAGATTTATGGAATACTTATCTTAAAAATAATATGGGTAGGCTCATAAGGGAAATACGGAGCGTACCTGTAGAAAAATATGACCTTATTATTAATGATTTTGAACCTGTTTCAGCCTGGGCTGCTTATTTAAAAGGAATTCCCTGTATTGGGCTAAGCCATCAAAGCGCTGTTTTATCGGAAAATGCGTTCTTACCAAAACATAAAGATAAGGTTGGGAAATTTATTTTGAAAAATTACGCTCCTACAAAGGTTAATTATGGTTTTCATTTCGAGAAATTCAATAAAAATACCTTCACCCCTGTAATCAGAAAACAGGTGCGCGATCTGGAGATTTCAAATAAAGGACACTATACCGTTTATCTGCCTTCATATTCTGACGAAAAACTCATAAAAACCTTGGGGCAATTTAAAGGCATAAATTGGCAGGTGTTTTCCAAGCATAATAAGAATGTCTCTACCATAAAAAATGTTTCATTAAGACCCATAGACAATAAGGCATTTATTGAAAGTATGGCGTCATGCACAGGAGTCCTGTGTGGGGCAGGATTTGAAACACCCGCAGAAGCACTTTTTCTAAATAAAAAACTTATGGTGATCCCAATGATGAATCAATATGAGCAACATTGCAATGCCGCTGCACTTTTGGCACTGGGAGTACCGGTGCTAAAAAATCTGAAGAAAAAGCAGGTCCCCAAAATAGAAAGCTGGCTCAATAGCAAAGAGATCGTGAAGGTTAATTTTCCTGATATCACAGAAAATATTATCGATATGCTTATTGAAAATCATCTTATTTCTGAATTAATCGATTTAAATGATCCCCTTCCGGGAAATTTAAATTCAATTTAGGCAACTGCTCAAAAGATCAAAGTTTACCAATTGCTTCTACTTCAGTATAAATCCATTAACCCTTAATTAATGTCGCTTTTATTTTCCGATCCTCAGGAGACATCACGTATCCTTCATAAAAAAAATTTTGGTGATGATTTTAAATGGGGTGTTTCAACATCTGCTTATCAAACAGAAGGCAGTCCCCTTGCTCATGGGAAGGGACAATCTATTTGGGATGTCTTTTCAAACAAAAAAGGGAACATCTACAAGGGGCAAAAAGGGGATATTGCCTGCGATTTTTATGAAAGGTTTGTGGAAGATATGGAATTGATGAAAAATTTGAATATCCCAAATTTCAGGTTTTCCTTGTCCTGGCCTCGATTAATTCCTAATGGAACCGGAGCGCCGAATGACAAAGGAATAGATTTTTACAACCGACTTATTGACAAATGTCTTGAACTGGATATTGAACCTTGGGTCACGTTATACCACTGGGATTTGCCAAATGAACTGGAAAAAAAAGGCGGCTGGACAAATCGGGATATTGTGGATTGGTTTAGGGAATATACCGACCTCTGCGCAAGAAAATTCGGGGATAGGGTCAAACATTGGATGGTATTGAATGAGCCTCTGGTTTTTGTTGGGGCAGGGTATTTTTTGGGTGCTCATGCCCCCGGAAAAAAAGGGCTTAAAAATTTTTTGCCCGCTATGCACCATGCCGCCATTTGTCAGGCAGAAGGGGCTAGGGTGATAAAACATCACTTTCCCAGGTCAGAAGTAGGAACTACTTTTTCCTGCTCTCAGATAGAAGCTTTCCGTCCCATTCAAAAAGACAAGCTTGCCGCCCAACGGGTTGATGCTTTGGTGAACCGGCTTTTTATAGAGCCTGCATTGGGAATGGGTTATCCTGTTAAAGATTTGAAATTCCTGAAAAAGCTGGAAAAGTATTGGAAACCCGGGGATGAAAATTTATTGAAATTTGACTTTGATTTTATTGGAATTCAAAACTATACCAGGGAAATTATAAAACACTCCTATCTAACCCCTTATTTACGCGCTAATATTATTAAGGCTGAAAAAAGAAATGTACCTATAACCCTAATGAAATGGGAAGTGTATCCGGAATCAATATTTCATATGCTCAAAAAATTTGATGCCTATCCTGAAGTAAAGAAGATATATGTCAGCGAAAACGGTGCTGCTTTTAATGATATCCTTGAAAATGGGGAAATAGATGATGTAAAGCGTACAAATTATATAAAACAGTATTTGGATGCCATCTTAAGGGCAAAAAACAATGGAGTGAATGTAAAGGGTTATTTCGTGTGGAGTTTTACCGATAATTTTGAATGGGCAGAAGGATTTTACCCTCGTTTTGGACTTGTTTATATCGATTTTAAAACGCAAAAAAGGATAGTGAAATCTTCCGGAAAGTGGTACAGGGAATTTTTAAAGTAGGTAATCTGTTGCATTCTAAACATTTGAATTTTGTTAAACAGGTGTTTTTGATGTTTAAATATTTTTTGTTTTTTTATTGGAAGTCCTTCCAGAAATTCGAAATTTTGGAATGAGCCATTTATCTGGCTAACTAATTCCTAATATGCGGAACTTTGCTTTCTAAAAAAATGGGTTACAACAGGATCGCTCGGGAAGGTGGATCAACAAACAGGATTAAGTTTCAACCAGTTCCGGCAAGTACTTAGTTTGAAATAACGATGAAGATTCTCTCAAAATTCATTTTTCCTTTCTAATAAATTCTCTATCTGAAGATACTAGAAGTACAAATTGGAATTCTTAAGCAAAATAGAAGATTCTCAGTAATTTTTTCAATAATTGTTGATTGCGGTGTTAATAGGTAGAAGAGTCCGGGGTATTTTTTTTATAAAAACCCATTAAAATTAAATAATGGGTTTTATCATTTTTGCTTATAAAGCATGGGCGCTACCGTATAATCACAACAACAGCATACAGATAGCAGCACAACAAATA
>JAGXIN010000022.1 GCA_024635575.1 Flavobacteriia bacterium | reverse complement strand
CAGCTCTCGCTGGAGGTGTTGGAGCTTTTACAAGAGGTTGTAAAATTTCTGTTACCACAAACTCTTCAGTATATTCCGTAGTTTGAATGGCTGCACTTTTAGATACAACCCTAATGGTATAAGTTCCAGCTTCAGCATACACATAAGATGCAGTTTCGCCATTATTTGCAGATACAGGTTCGTCATTTCCTTCTTCTCCAAAATACACATCAAACGACATGGCAAAATCAGCAGTTGCTGTAACATTTACTTTTTTTGAAACAGCTGCATCATTTTGAATATCCACCTCTAAATTTTCAGGAGCTTTAAAGGAAACTACCAAATCATGGGTCATTTCCGTTTTTAAACCTGTAATTCCAATTGCCACCAATTTAACTGTGAAGGTACCTTCACTATAAACGTGTACAATGCTTTTGCCCTGTTTTACATTATCAGGCGATTCAGTATTGTCTCCATAAAAAATGTCATAGGAAACGGCTCCTTCACTATTGGGTGTAATAGTTACTGTTCCTGTATTGTCTTGTGTGACATTAAACAGTGCAGCAACATTTGTAGGAGCATTGGCTGTCGATAAAAAATCAAGGCTGCCAAAATCCTCATCGGTACAACTCCAAATAGCTGTTACGATTAAAATCGTGCTTAAAAAATATTTTAAAATTTTCATGTTTTTATATTTTTATTAATAGTTTGGGTTTTGAACCAATTTTGTATTTTCCAATTCTTTATAAGGAATAGGGAAAATTTCATGTGTACCAGCTTTAAAGCCTCTGTCTGCCAATTTTGAAGTAAGCAATCCATTTCTTCTTAAATCAAACCAACGATGGCCTTCGCCTGCAAGTTCAAGTCTTCTCTCTGTCAAAACAGCTGTCATACTTACCGGGATAGATGCCAAGCCAACCCTAGTTCTAACGGCATCCAATAAAGCTTGTGCTCTGGCGCCTGTTCCTCCTAATGCTTCAGCTTCTAATAAATAAGTATCAGCCAATCTAATAACATACATGTTTTGTCTGTGGTTTAACCACATATCTCCTAATAAATCTGATTCTTCTTCAGTAGTTGGAGCAAATTTATTTATAAAATAACCTGTATCCTGATAACCAGGAGAATATTGAACTTTACCTTGTTCCGATAAGGTTTTTAAATCTAAAACGGTCGCTTCAAAACGCGGGTCAATTTTTAACAAATCATACAATTCCGGTAAAATAGGATTAAAACTCCATCCTGAAGAATAATTTGGAATGTTATCAGTAGGATCTAAATCAACAAATCCTCTTGGCCCAACCATAGTATTCACTAAATTTCCTTCATCAGTGTCACTATAACTATTGGCCCAACCTGTTTGTGATAAATTGGTGTGTGCAACTTCTAAAATAGATTCTGTATTGTACTTATTGTCAATTTGCCAAAGATTATTGAAGTTATCAAGTAATTTATAGCCATACATACTGGTTACACCAGGAGTGCCGTTCACAGCAGCAAATTGTTCCGCAGCAAGTGCGTTTTTACCTTGTTCTAAATATACTTTACCCAATATTGCTTTTGCAGCACCTTGTGATAATCTACCAAATTCATCATTATCTGATATAGTAATAGGTAAATCAGGAATTGCATCCAATAAGTCGTTTTCAATTTGTGTGTAAACATCTTCTGGAGTAGCCTGAAGAACATTGTACATTTCTGAAGGTGAAATAGGTTCAAGAATAAGTGGCACATTTTTAAATATTCTCACTAAATTAAAGTGATAGTACCCTCTTAATGCTTTTGCTTCAGCCATAAACCTAGCTTTCAAATTTTCATCCATTGGTACATCCGGTAATTTCAGAATCAACATGTTTGATCTGAATACGCCTCTATAAAAATCATCCCAAAAAGACTTAGGCATTTCAAATGCATTTAAAGTGTAATTTGAAAAGGACTGGATACCAGCTCCGTCAGTTGAATTACCTCCACCTGCATAATGATCATCTGAACCGGCGTTCATCATGGTCACCATATTTTCAAAACCACCTGAATTTTTTCTAAGTAAATCATAGGCAGCCACAACACCTGTATAGGCCTGATCTTCATTTAAATAATAACTTTCAGAAAGGAATACACCTTCTGGTTTTACTTCTAAGTAATCTTCAGAGCATGATATGATTGTAACCAAAATAACAATTGCTATTAATGGAAACTTATAATTTTTAAATTTCATAATACTATTCATTTTTTTAAAATTGTAAATTAAGTCCCAACATAAATGATCTGGCTTGAGGATAATATCCTTTATCTATTCCCATTACATTTCCACCAATTTCAGGATCAAAACCTGTGTAATCAGTTAATGTTAGTAAATTTTCGCCTGTCACATAGAGTCTCAGTTTTGAAGCTCCAATTTTATCTATTGCACTTGTTGGCAATGTATATCCAATTTGTATCGTTTTAAATCGTAAATAATCCCCTTTTTCTAAATAAAAATCTGAGAATTTTCCGAAGTTTCCATTTAGATCAATATTTGTTAATCTTGGATAATCATTTGAAGTTCCCTCACCAGTCCATCTGCTCATTACTGATGATTGATGATTTGCATTTGCTACATCCAATCTTCTTAAACCTTGGAATATTTTATTTCCTGCAACTCCTTGCGTAAATACCATTAAATCAAATCCATTATAATCTAAATTTAATGTCAAACCAAAGGTGTATTTTGGAAGTGGAGTTCCTAAAAAGGTTCTGTCATCATCTGTTATAACTCCATCACCATCAACATCTGTCCATTTAAAATCACCAGGAACAGCATCTGGTTGAATTGGGGTTCCGGCGGTGTTTACATAGGAAGTTACATCATTCGCATTTTGGAAAATTCCATTTGTTTGAAATCCATAGAATGCATTAACTGATTGACCTACTTGTGTTCTGGTTACTTCACCCATAGATTGAAAAGCTGCACCTCCACCAATGAAACTTTTATTTTCACCAACATAAGTAACTTCATTTTTAAGGTAGGAAACATTACCATTGGCTCTAAAATTAAACGCTCCAAATGATTTTCTATATCCAAGCTCTAACTCAAGACCGGTATTTTTCATATCAGCTACATTTCCTGCAGGTCTACCTGTTGCACCTACATAGCCGGGAATATCAACATCTTGTAAAATTCCTACTGTTTCTTTAATATAATAATCAAATGTAAGATCTAGATTATTAAATAACCTTGCTTCAATTCCAATGTTTGTTTGGGTTGTTTCCTCCCATTTTAAATCTGGATTATCCGGAGCATCTGGACTGTATCCAATATTGATTGTTCCAGGTTCACCGAAAGTATAATTTCTACCACCGCCTATTAAAGCTAAATATTTAAAATTACCAATAGCATCACTACCTGTAACACCATATCCACCTCTTAATTTAACTTGATTCACAACATTATTTACTGGCCAGAAGGCTTCTTTTGAAGGTACCCAACCGGCTGAAAAGGATGGAAAAACACCAAATTTATAGTTTGCACCAAATCTTGATGAACCATCTCGTCTAACAATTCCGGTAAATAAATACTTTTCACCATAATTGTATGTCAATCTTGAAAATAATGAAGTAACTCTATGTTCTACGCCATTCCAAGTACCTCCTTGTATATCATCTGGATCGGTAAAGAACCCAAATGAAGCTTCTTCTCGCGTGTTTACTGGTTGATTGGAATATACAGTACTGATTCCACTAGAAATATCATCAATATACACCCCTTGTCCAAGTAATATTGAAAAATTATGTTCATTAATATCCTTTGAATAGATAGCGGTGTTTTCTAAATTCCAACCAAACCCTTTACTTCTGCTTCTGGTTAACCTATTTATTTTATTGATACTTGATGATTGCAAATAATATGCAGGCGTAAAACCCTCATCTCCCCAATAGGATAATTTTCCACTTAGGGAAGATTTAAATACAAGACCTTCAATTGGTGTAATTTCAGCAAAAGCGTTTCCAACCAAATCATCAGACCAGCCATAGTTCCCCATTATTCTTTGTACATCTGCTAACGGGTTTGTCATTTCTTGTCCTACAAGATCAGAAATACCGTAAGGGTTTCCATTGTCATCGCGAAAAACAGGGTTTGTGCTATAAGGAGCGCTATTTGCAATTACCGGGTCTGTTATAACCACAGGAGTAATTGGATCTAAATTTATTGCAGAACTTAAAGGTCCTCCATATTCAGAATTTGTTCCAATTCCCATAGATTTTTTATGAGCATATCCTAAGGTCTGACCAACTTTTAGGAAATCTGATATTTTATGTGTTGAATTTAAACGGATGTTCTTTCTATTGAATTGAGAAACATCAGACATTACAATCCCTTCTTGATCACTAAGACCAAAAGAAGCATAAAATTTAGAAACATCATTTCCTCCAGATACATTAACCTCATGTGAAACACGCATTGCTCCATCATTAAAAATAACATCTTGCCAATCAGTACCAACACCTAAAGTTGACAGGTTTGGAAATATAATCGGGCCTCCATCAGCAACAGATTTCTCATTCATGATAGCGCCATATTCAGTGGCATTCAACAATGATAATCTTTTTGCAGGACCAGAAACTCCGGCAAATCCTGTATAATTAACACTCATTTTCCCTTGTTTTCCTTTTTTTGTTGTAATTAATATTACACCGGCTGCTGATCTAGCACCATATATTGCAAGGGATGCAGCATCTTTTAGAACCTCAATTGATTGAATATCGGATTGATTTAAAAATCCAATCCCTCCTGAATCAACAATAACGCCATCAATTACCCATAATGGGTTGTTATTTCCAAATGTAGTAATACCACGTACTCTAACAGTTGAAGATGATCCTGGTTGCCCTGCATCTGCTGCAATTACAACTCCTGAAACTCTTCCTTGTAGCGCTTGTTCAACTCTTTCAACAGGAAGATCCTCTAAATCAGCTGCTTTTACACTTGAAATAGCTCCTGTTACGACACTCTTTTTTTGAGTTCCATATCCAATAACAACAACTTCATCTAAGCTTTCTGCATTTTCAGCTAGAATAACATTTAATGAATTTGAGTTGTTAACAACAACTTCTTGAGTTGAAAAGCCAACATAAGAGAAAACAAGTACTTCTCCTTTTTGAACATTAGACAGTGTGAATTTACCGTCAAAATCAGTTGATGCTCCTCTAGTTGTGTTTTTAACAACTATAGAAACTCCCGGCAAAGGCGTACCGCTTACATCGGATACTGTTCCTTTAATTTCATAATTTTGCGCGTAAATCGAAATACCCGCAAAACACAGAAAAATTGATAAGATTAATGATTTCATATATTATTGATTAATTTAAGTTTTGATAAAGGTATATGTATAACCTAATGAAATTTGAAAACCGACCTATACAAAAAATATACAACTGCGTTTTCTATAAATTTAGATGGTTTTAAGGATGGCCAATGACCATTTCCACCTTAGGCAGTCACTAGAAAAAAAGCGTTAATTAATAGTTAAAATAATGTAAATAAAATTTTTAATTTAATTTACTATAACCTTGTAGTTATTATAATGTTGTGGTAATGTTGTGGTGATTTTAACAGTTGAGCAGTAATCTAAATTTTTAAAATATACTCAGCAAGACTACTTTCGTGTGGTAAGTCCATTTTTTTTCGCAATCGGTATCTTTTTATCTCAACACTCCTTACAGAAATATTTAATAATGGCGCAATTTCTTTAGAAGAAAGATTTAAGCGCAAATAAGCGCATAAACGCAAATCGTTTGGGGTTAAGCTTGGGTGTTCTGCTTTTAATTTCTTTAAAAAATCACTATCGGCGTTGTTAAAAGCTTCCTGAAATAACTCCCAGTCACTGGTATTGGCAATGTTTTTATTGATAATCTTAATTACAGGTTTTAGATTGGTTTCATCTTTAACCAAGGTCAATTCATCTTTAATGGTTTTTAACAATTCATTCTTATTAATGATGTTCATGGTTGAGACAGAAAGTTCTCTTGTTTTGCTGAAAATTTCAACTCGTAATTTTTCATTTTTCAACCTCATGATTACTTTTTCATTTTCTAGCTGAGACAAGGCAAAATCTCGCTGTTTTCTATCCAATAACTTTTGTTTTTGTTTGGCGTAGTATCTTTTATAAAGGGTGTGAATAAAAAATAAGAGCGCACTTAATAAAACTAAATACACAAAAAGCATTGGAGTCGAAAGCAGAAAAGGTCTGTCAATTCTAAAAGAATAAGAAGCAACATTGCTGGAAAGTACATTTCCTATCTTTGCCTTAACATTAAACGTATAATTTCCATAAGGCAAATTTTTAAATGAAACCTCTGAATTTGTAGACCAGTTGCTCCATTCATTGTACATTCCCTCTAACTGATATTGGTAATTTACTTCAGTATATTTATCAAATTCCGGAACACTGAAAGTAAAAAATAAGTTATTGTTCTTAAACTTAAATGAATTGTTATTTTTTAAAGAAACTGGAGTGCTTTGTGCGTTGAGGATACTTTTAGCTATTGAATTTATGCTTATTTTAAAAGCCTTGTCATTATTGATCTTGTCTAAATTCAAAATGATATAACCTGTGGAGGTTCCATATAAATACTTCTTTCCAGTTAGATTGATCATACTTTCAAATCCGGCAATATCTCTCCTTAGTGATGCAGGTAAGTAAATTCTAATGGCCTTAGGAATGCTATTTAATTTACCAGGAGTAAAATAAATAATATTTTTTTCGGTAAATCCCCAAAGTGTATTTGTTTTGGAATCAACAACTAGATTCCCTGAAAAATAATTGTCATTTGCCAAAAAATTAGCTGACATTAAAGAGTCTTTAACAAATTTTTCGTTTTTTTTGTTATATATGAAGATGCCCTCTTTTGTAGTGTAAATTATATCATTATTGTATTTTATCAAACTAGATTTTAGTCCTTTTGGGACACTGGTTTCAGTGGAATACTGCAAAACTTTTGTAAAATCATTGTTAATTTTTAATTTAAACACCCCTTTATATTCATGACTCACAAATAATTGATTGTTATCAAATAATTCAAAATGTCTGCTTGATATATTAAACCCTTCAATTTTATTTCTTATTCTCCAATTGCCATTCATTTTTTCCAACACAAAAAGCCCGTCATAATTTCCTTGCAATAGCACGTTTTCCTTATTATTTATGGGTTTTATGTCCCAGGTTCCCATCTTATCTGAAATTAAAGTAGCTTCGTTATCATGGATAATAAATGTACCATTATTATGTCCGCAAAAAAGCGTGTCATCAATCACTTTTAAGGACCAAACCTGACCATTAGTGCCTTGTATAAATTTAAAATTGTTATCCGAATTGAATTTTTTATAAAACAATCCCTGATTGGTGCCAAGATATAAATTATTCTTATAAATGGCTGAAGTATAAACAGTTCCAAGTTTACCGTGAATATCACTGTAAACTCTAAAGGGGGAATTGAAATTGATAACGCTAATACCATTGTCCAAGCCAAGCCAAACGTTGTGGTCATTGTCTTCAAACAAAGACAAAACAGTATTGTTATTTAAGCCTTTTTCCTGATTGATTTTATAGAGAAGCATTCCTTTTTGGTCAAGGTGATAAATTCCGTTTGAGATAGTGCCTAAAATAAAAGTTCCATTTGCCAGCTGCAAACTGCTGTAAATACTCAAGGTCGAAATTTCGTTATTCGATGGAATATCCCATTTTGAAAGTTTTTCATCTTCTAAAAAATAAAATCCCTTTTCTTGGGTGAGGAACAGCGTTTTTTCATCGACAGAAAAAATATTGACCAAAATATTATTCTTTAAGATAGGATTGTTTGAAATCAATATGGGTTTTCCTTTTTCAATTTTGTAAATGCCGTCATTTATTTTTTGAAAATAAATGCTTTCGCCAACTTTAAACACCTTTGGAAGGTTGGTTTTAGAATTGATAATATTAAAGGATTCATCAATCGTGTTGTAAATATAGATTCTATTTAAAGATTGAAACAATACCCAATTGTCGAATTTTACGATATTCCAAAAATCTTCCTCTATTAAAGGAACTTTAAGTTTTTTGCTTAAAGAATAATAAATCAAATTTCCGAAGTCGTTTTTTTGCCAATATCCAAATTCCATGTAACAGCCCGTGTAAATTCGGTCACCAATAACATTTACAGATCGTAAACTAGTGTTGTTGGGTGTAGGGAATAATTTCCAATTAGAACCGTTAAATTCTAACAATCCGCTGCTGTTGGCAACATAAATATAATTGTCTTTCGATTGTGAGATGCACCAGTTTTGATTTTCTGCGCCATAAATTTCCGGAGCATAATTTTCAATAGGCGGAAGTTCTTGGGCATTCACAAAAATAGCGGCCAAGTACAGGGAAAATAGTATCGTTTTTTTAAAGAATTTCAATAGGTATAAATTAAAAATAGCATCGTTACAATATTACAATTTTTTTTTGCAATTGATTTTTTTTGGTTTGTGGATTTTTTAAGTAAAATCATTTAGTCAAATACCAAGCACGTTTTGGGCGTTCCCGCCTTTCCGGCGGGCGGGCTTTTTGTTGCAATCTGTAATTTCGAAGCCTCTCAATTACAGGATTTTCACTTCAAACAAGGTTCACTGAACACCAATACAAAATAATAAGGAAGGTGAAGTAAACTCTAACGCAGTTTGTTGTCAAAACAAAAATCAATTTCCAGGAAATTAATAAATGGTGTGATTTTAAGAATTTAGCCTTTTAAGACTATATTTGCCGCTTGAAGCAGCGATTTATGAATTTTAAAAATAATGAAGGGTCTAATAAAGTAAATCAGGAACAAATTGATTCCTGTATTGCAATATTGGAAAAATTGGTTGCAGACACAAATCAGGTATTTGAGCTTTCCGAAGAAAAACGCATAGCCTTACTGAAAGCTGCAGGAATGTTAACAAGGCCAAGCCGTGAAGAGTTTTCTCTACGAAAAAAAGATGCCAAAAAATCAATCAAAAGAAAAATGATTGCGCGTGACAAACATGCGCGAAAAGAAACCGGAATTAGAAGTGCAAGGGAGGCTGTTATTTTTGAAGCACCAAAGTTGATGGCACATATTGACGATTCAAAAAACAAGGAACTCGAATTGGAATCCCCTAGAAATTGCTACGTTTGTAAAGCAGTTTATACAAAATTACATCACTTTTACGACACCATGTGCACAGAATGTGGTGATTTTAATTACGCAAAACGCTTTCAAACAGCCGATCTCACCGGACAAGTTGCAGTAGTTACCGGCTCTCGCTTAAAAATAGGTTATCACATTACGTTAATGTTATTGCGTGCCGGAGCCACAGTGGTTGCCACTACAAGGTTTCCGGTTGATTCGGCTTTGCGTTTTTCTCAAGAAAAAGATTATTTTGATTGGGCAGATCGCCTAAAAATACACGGACTTGATTTAAGACATATTCCAAGTGTGGAAATTTTTTGCAATTATATAGAGCAACAATATGATCGATTGGATATTCTCATCAACAATGCTGCGCAAACTGTGAGAAGACCCGCCGGATTTTATCATCATTTGATGGCAAAAGAAGAAATGAATTTTGATAATTTGCCTCAATTTGCCAAAAATTTGCTCAGTAACCACCACAATTGCTTGCAGGAATTAAGGAATTTATCTTCTGAAATTGCGAACAATCAAGCCAATATACCAGTTACCTGGCACGGATCAGATCCTGGAATTGGACTAAGTTCTTCAGCAAAATTGTCTCAAATCCCTTATAGTTTTGACAATTCATTGGCTGCAAGTGAAGTTTTTCCGGAAGGAAAATTAGATGCTGATTTGCAGCAGGTGGATTTAAGAAAGACCAATAGCTGGCGTTTAAAATTAGGGCAAATAGAAACTACGGAAATGATTGAGGTTCAATTGGTGAATGCTGTAGCGCCATTTGTGTTGTGCAATCGCCTGTCTAATTTAATGAAAAAAGAAAATACGGAACAAAAACACATTATTAATGTTTCGGCTATGGAAGGAAAGTTTCATAGATTTACCAAACAGGATCGTCATCCGCATACCAATATGGCCAAAGCAGCATTGAATATGATGACGCATACTGCAGCATCGGATTTTGCTAAAAATGGCATTTATATCAATGCCGTTGATACTGGCTGGGTTACCGATGAAGATCCCGTTGAATTGTCAAAACATAAAATAGAAGTGCACGATTTTCAGCCACCTTTAGATATTGTTGATGGGGCGGCACGTGTCATGGATCCGTTATTCGACGGCATCAATACAGGAAAACATTGGAGTGGTAAATTTTTAAAAGATTACCGTCCGATTGACTGGTAAACGCCCCCTAGCCCCCGAAGGGAGGACAGAACGTTAAAAAAATGTATGGGATACATTTTTAGTGAATGGGCTAGATGGCGTGTAGGGCTTTGAAAAGTTAAAAGTTAAAAGTTAAAAGTTAAAAGTTTTTCTACTTTTGATTTATCTCATGTTTTACTGATAATTTACAATTTTCAGGGGGCTAAAAAGTCTGTTATTTGTTTCCGTTTTTTTATCAATTTTTAGTCCGAATGTTAACCTCACTATAACACTACTATAACACTATGTACGGAGTATGTACGGAGTATCCTCCCTTTATCCTCCCATGAGCCCCCATTTTGACTGGTGTTGTGCTCGTAAAAAAACGCAAAATTAGCTATTTTGGTAAAAAGGCATAAAGAAGGATAATGTTGTTTTGTTCTTTTTTTCATTGCCAAAAAAAGAACCAAAAAAGGCTAGTCTGATGATCTTTTTCTGTAAAATTAATTGAATTTTCGCCTTGCGCCGGCTGGTATCTGCGCGCCATCTCGCCCATAGCTGTCGCTATGTCGCACTAAAAACAGCTACTCCAACACGCCGGCTGGCTCCTGCGCTAAAAACATCCACTGGATGTTTTCTTTACGCTCTTGACCCTCTTTACGCTCCGCCCCATCCAGACCGCCTTTCCCACCGCTTCACCTGCCACTAGGCTCTTTGGGTTGCATCATCGGCTTTTCCCGCGGGCCGTCTGGCCCTATCGCTAAAAATGTATACCATACATTTTTTTAACGCTCTGTCCTTACGAAAAAAATCATAGGACGTTTCTTTTAGATTTGAGTTTTAAGGGTGTTTAAGCAAATTTTTTCACTTATTTTAAAGGGTAATGTTAACCTCACTATAACACTACTATAACACTATGTATGGAGTATGTACGGAGTAACCTCCCTTTATCCTCCCATGAGCCCCCATTTTGACTGGTGTTGTGCTCGTTAAAAACGTTATTATAACGCTGTTCTTCACTTACTGAAAATAAATAAATGGTCATAATTTCTTCCTCTGTAAATTCAGGAGATTGTTATAGGTAAATCTTTCACAGTGATATTGTAATTCTTCTTGGTGTTTATCACATACATATTGATATATTTTTATTAATTTTACTGCTTTAGCCTGATTAATCATGTGGTATATGATGTTTGAAATTAACTATAAACATATTGATTATCAAAATTTTACACTTTTTATGATTAATTTTTATTGCTATTTTCTTGTTGTTTTAACCCTTAATTCGCCTTATTAAATAAATAAACATTTAAAAACCAAACAGTTATACGTTTATACGATGGAAGAACAACCTAACAATCCGCTTCATGGCGTTAAACTTGCAGAAATACTTCAATTTTTGGTGGCCATGTATGGCTGGGAAGCATTGGGAGAAAGAATCAATATCAATTGTTTTAAATCCAATCCTTCCATAAATTCGAGCCTAAAATTTTTAAGAAAAACGCAATGGGCACGAGATAAGGTTGAAAAACTTTATTTAGATTCCATATAATCCCAATTTTCAATCAGAAAAATTCAAAATTTGTTCTACTGCCACTTAAGTAGCACGCAATCACTATTTTAAATTAAAATTAATATTTACTGCTTATTGATTGACTATGCGCTAACAATCAGTGTGTTAGGACGTTTAAAAAATTCCTTAAAATTAGACTGAATAAAAATAATTTTAAATTATAGTAAAAAACCCCTTAAAAGGCGGTACTTTTGTTGGTCATAAAACCAAATAATTTGTCCATAACATCCACAGAATTAGCAGAGAGAAAAGCCGGTAAAGATTTATACAGCTACCAAAATGAAGCAATCAATAAGATTTTTAAATGCTTTGAGGATGCACCGGACGATTATCATTTGTTATTCCAATTGCCGACTGGCGGTGGAAAAACTGTGATCTTTTCTGAAATTGTGAGACAATATTTGAAGCATCATAACAAAAAAGTATTGGTGTTAACGCATCGTATAGAATTGTGTAAGCAAACATCGACCATGCTTACAGAATTTAATGTTAACAATAAAGTAATTCACAGCAAAGCAAATTTAGACGACCAGGAAAATTACAGTTGCTTTGTGGCCATGGTGGAAACTTTAAATAACAGGTTAAATGAAGACAAACTTGATATTTCCGACATTGGTTTGGTAATTATTGACGAGGCGCATTATAATTCCTTTACAAAACTCTTTAAATTTTTTGACAAATCGTTTTTTCTAGGGGTTACTGCAACACCTTTAAGTTCCAATATGCAATTACCAATGAACGACAATTATGATGAATTGATTGTTGGGGAAACGATAGAATCATTAATTCAAAATGAATTTTTGTCGAGTGCAAAAACCTTTTTATACAATGTTGGCTTAACATCTTTGGTAGTTGGTGCCAACGGAGATTATACGGTAAAATCTTCGGAAGATCTGTATTCTAACAATGATATGTTAAGCAAATTATTGTCGTCTTATGAAGAGCATTCCAAAGGAAAGAAGACACTGATTTTCAATAATGGAATCAGTACTTCATTGCATGTATATGAAATGTTCAGGGCCGCGGGATACACCATCGCACATCTGGACAATACAGCCACGAAAAAGGAACGGGAATTCATTTTAAGGTGGTTTAAAAAAACTCCCAATGCCATTTTAACTTCTGTAAGTATTTTAACCACAGGGTTTGATGAACCTACGGTAGATACCATTATTTTAAACAGGGCCACAAAATCACTGACATTATATTATCAAATGATTGGGCGCGGTTCACGTATATTAAAGACTAAAAATACTTTTAACGTCATAGATTTAGGTAATAATTTCCATCGATTCGGTCCATGGGGAGCCGATTTAAATTGGCAAAGTATATTTAC
Source organism: Flavobacteriia bacterium (assembly GCA_024635575.1). GTDB lineage: Bacteria > Bacteroidota > Bacteroidia > Flavobacteriales > Flavobacteriaceae > Lutibacter. Next base: position 7,562 of record JAGXIN010000022.1, on the reverse strand, counting down.
CTCTCCAAATTATTATCTGGACAAATTACTGAATGATGAAGATTTGGAAAGCAACTTTGAATACGAAATGCCAAAAGAGCTTAGGGCGGAGTTTTCTAATTCTGAAGATGTGCATTTTGACGTCAAACAAACCTATAAGGAAGCAGTTAAAATAGGGGAGTCTTCAAAAGTGGTTTTGGAACGTTCCATTGCACAACATGCCAAAATATGTGTTGAAAACAGTGAAGATGTTTATGACGCTTTAATTTTAGCCAATAAGTTAGGGGAGGACATTGAATATAGAATCCATCATTATACCAAATGCATCAGCAAAAGCACTTCAAATTTTGCAGATTGGCTTAAAGAAGATTACGGGAAAAAACTTCGTTTGTATTTACGCGATAATTTTGACACTGTTTTTGAAGAAGTGTTTGGCAGACCTCCTGAAGATTAATAGCACCTTCTTCAAAATATTTTTTATACAAATCATCTGCTGAAAAATAAATTTTTTCGTTAATAGTTTATTTATATAAAATATATGTACCTATAAATAAATATATTAGCCGTAACTATTTCAACAAAAACTTAAATAATAACATTTCTGCAACATGGCAAATATCATTAAAGAGCAACAGCATATTTTAGATAAATTGAGTATTGACAAACTCAATGCAATGCAGCAAGATGCAGAAATTGCAATCAATTCCAATAACAATATTATTTTATTGTCACCGACGGGGACCGGAAAAACTTTGGCCTTTTTGCTGCCAATAATTAAAGACTTAAATGCGGAATGCTCAGAAGTTCAGGCATTAATATTAGTGCCTTCAAGAGAGCTGGCCATTCAAATTGAACAGGTTACACGAGAAATGGGAACAGGTTTTAAAGCCAATGCCGTTTATGGCGGACGACCATTTTCAAAAGACAAAATTGAATTGAACCATTTGCCCGCTATATTGATAGGTACTCCAGGCAGAATTGCAGATCATTTGCGGAGAGGCACTTTTTCAACAGAAAACATCATCACTTTGGTGCTGGATGAATTCGATAAATCGCTGGAAGTTGGTTTTGAGGAAGAAATGAAAGAAATCATTTCGGCTTTGCCAAAGGTGAATAAAAGAATATTAACCTCTGCCACACAATCCTTAAGAATTCCGAAATTTGTAGGTTTAAAGAATCCAACTACTATTGATTACCTTATAGAAGATAGCGAAGAAGCTGCACTTTTGAAAATAAAAACCATTATTTCTCCTACCAAAGATAAGTTGGAAACACTGGTAAAAGTGCTTTGCCATATTGAAAATCAGCCAGCAATTGTATTTTGTAATTTTAGAGATACGATTGAAATGGTGAGCGATTTTCTTACTGAAAATAAGATTGAACACGGTTGTTTTTATGGAGGAATGGAACAAAAAGACCGAGAAAGAACACTGATAAAATTTCGCAATGGAACACATCAGGTTATCGTTGCCACAGATTTGGCCGCCAGAGGGTTGGATATTCCAGAAATAAAATATATCATCCATTATCAGCTTCCTTTAAAATTTGATGAATTCACGCATAGAAACGGGAGAACCGCCAGAATGAACGCTAAAGGAACTGCCTATGTGATTCAATGGGAAAAGGAAAAAAGATCGGAATTTACACTGGATGCTGAAATAGAAACCCTTCAAAATAAACCCACACCAAAAACTTCCAAATGGGAAACATTATTTATTTCAGGAGGAAGAAAAGATAAAATTTCAAAAGGAGATATTGCCGGATTATTCCTAAAACAAGGAAAACTCAACAAAGACCAATTGGGAATTATAGAACTAAAACAAGATTGCGCTTTTGTTTCTGTACCAGTATCAAAAGTCAATGAACTGATTAAAATGCTCAATAACACCAAATTAAAAAATAAAAAAGTAAGAATAACTACAACCTAGTTTATGATACTTGGCAAGTATAATTACAACTTGTTGTGCATTACCCAAAAAATTAACTCATGATAAAATTGCTTCGAACAAGTGCTGTAAATGTAGATTTTATTGAACTTGTGAAATTCCTTGATGCCGATTTGAAAATAAGGGATGGCGAAGAACATCCATTTTACGATCAGTTTAATAAGCTCAACACCATAAAACATGTCATTGTTGCCTATGACAATGAAATGCCTGTTGCCTGTGGTGCAATAAAGGAATATCAGGCGGATACAACGGAAATAAAAAGAATGTTTGTTTTGCCAATTGGAAGGAGAAAAGGAATTGCATCAAAAATATTGATTGAATTAGAGCAGTGGGCAAAAGAGTTGTCTTATGCAAAATGCATTTTAGAAACTGGTGTAAATCAGTCGGAAGCAATTGAGCTTTATCATAAAAATGGCTATCACATTATAAAAAACTACGGACAATATGAAAATGCTGTAAAGAGTGTCTGTTTTGAGAAAATATTAAATTAACCTCTTTATAATCAGTATTTCCCCATAAATAGTTTAATTCCTAAATTTATTTATTTTTTAGACTAAAGACTGATTACCTTTGCACAAATTAATTTTATGTCAAAACAATTCTCCGATTTAGGAATTTCCGCACCATTATTAAAGAGTTTAGCCGATTTAAAAATTTCTGAACCTACAGAAATTCAGGAAAAAACAATCCCTGTTTTGCTCACAAAAACAGATGATTTTGTGGGTCTGGCTAAAACAGGAACAGGAAAAACAGCGGCTTTCGGATTGCCGTTACTACAGTTAATCGATATGAATATGCAACATATTCAGGCGGTAATTTTAGTGCCAACCAGAGAATTGGGACATCAAATTTTTACAAATATGGAGGCGTTTTCGACTTATTTGCCTGAAATTTCCATTGCTGAAATTTGTGGAGGAATTCCTATAAAACCACAAATTGAACGTTTATCGAAAACAACACATATTGTAATCGCAACTCCCGGGCGTTTAATTGATTTGATAAAACGCCAATCGATAGACATCAAACAAGCAAATTATTTGGTACTTGATGAAGCTGATGAAATGGTGACATCACTTAAAGAAGGTTTGGATGAAATTTGTGCAGAATTGCCGAAAAAGAAAAGAACTTTTTTATTTTCTGCTACCTTGCCTGGAACTATAAAACAATTGGTGCAAAACTATATGTCCAAGCACGTGATTATGGTAAGTGCTGATATGGAAACGGTAGGGAATTTGGCTATTGATCATAAATATGTAGTGGTGGAACCTATTGAAAAATTAGAAGTGTTGATGCATTTTTTAACTTCCAGAGAAGGGGAGCGAGGTATTATTTTTTGTAAAACAAAAGCAGCCGTAAATAAATTGGCAAAAAATTTAGCCATAAACAGATTTTCTTCAGGCGCTTTGCACGGAAGTTTATCGCAACCCATACGTGACCGAATTATGGGGCAATTCCGTGAAGGTTTTATCAATATTTTGGTGGCTACAGATTTGGCGGCAAGAGGAATTGACGTAAAAGAAATTTCTTATGTGGTCAACTATCATTTACCCGATGTTGCCGAATTGTATGTTCACAGAAGCGGAAGAACAGCCAGGGCAGGAGCAGAAGGACTTTCTTTAACAGTTATTCAGCAGGAAGAAATTGAAAAATTGAGGGAATTTCAGGAGGAATTGGGAATCGATTTTAAAGAGTTTAAAAAACCAGATGCGCAGAGCATCGAAGAAAATAACATGGTTTTGTGGGCAAAACAATTATTTAAGACCAAACCTGACCATGAAATTTCAACCACTTTAAAAGATAAAATTAAAACAGTTTTCCATCACTTAACCAAAGATGAATTGATTGAAAAAATGATGGCCAATTATGTGTTAAAACATAGAAACGACAACGTTTCCACTTCAGAAAACACTCCAAAAAAAAGCAAATAGTTTTCTGAAATTCAGATATTTATCAGGAAAAAATCTTTTAAAAAATGATAACTCTCATTATTATTTTCTGACTATTATCTAATTAAAAATAAATATAATAAAGCTATTGATGAAGCTTTGTTTGCGGAAAAATCAGATCCGCTAAATCCTATTATTGGCAGTTTTGTTGCTGAATGCTATTATATTAAAATAACTATGAGAAATCAATTAAGCAGTATGAAAAAGTATTAGAATTGTTTCCAGACTATGGATTTGCTTGGGACGGACTTGGATATGTGCAATTTATTACCGGACAAAAAGAGAAAGCAGTAAATTCATGGAAGAAATTGCAAGAGATTATGGATAATGATTCAATGGCTAAATATTTCACGTCATCTGACATTGAGCAATCATTTCGTTTCTGGCTCACTAGTGCCAAAAGCCAATCACCGCTCTATTTCTCTATCCAACAGGATTAGCACAGGTACATATGTTCCTCAACGAAAAAGAAGAAGCTTTGGAATATCTTGAAGTAGCCTACAAAAAACATGATGATGAATTGCCTTTTATGTTGCTTCGGCCTCACTTTTCCCCTTTATATGATGACCCCCGTTTTAAAGATTTGGTTAAAAAAAACTGGTGTAATTATAAAATAATGAGGTAAAGTTATCCCGGATTAATGAAAATTATTATTCAAAAAAGACAGACATCAGACATACTGCGCAATTTTTATCTTTTTTATCGGAATTATTAATGGTTGTCTTTACGGAATATAACATAGAAAATGAAGCTTATTCTTTTCTCATTATTGCTGGCATTTCATATGCATATGCTTTTATTGCAGAAATTCGCCTTTCATTATTCAAGGTTTCAAGAATTGATATTAAAAAATTATAATTTTTAGACTGCATCTCTTGAATTACTATTTTTCCGTCAGAATTATAAGTAAAACTAATATTAACATTAATAAGGTTATTAGATAATATTTTTGAGTTTGATAACATTTTTTTTGCCGATGATTTAAAATCTTTATCTTTTATTATAAATGTATGGTTCGGTATTATAGTGTCTTTTATTAAAGGAAAGTCCTTGGAAATATGTGTTGCAAATAAATTCATAGTTCCTATAACGAAAGCCAAAATAAATAATTTTAATTTTTTCATGATATATATTTTTAGTTAGATATTTGTTTTTAAAATATTTAAAGTAAGTCTTTATTGAAGCTCGTAAATTAATTATGGGAGGTTGATTATCTTATATTATAAATTTACACCATGAATATAGGTTTCGCAACTACATATTAATGTAGTATTTGTAATTTAAGATGGTTTACTGTGCTGTTTTTATCGATTTTATTGTCATAATTAATGATTGCCTTTATGGAATATAACATAGAAAATTAGCCATAAAAAAAACTCATGTTTTAAAACATGAGTTTTTTTTATTTTAATGTTATGCTCATTCTTTTCTTGATATATCTGGCATTTCATATGCATATGCTCTTATTGCAGAAATTCGCCTTTTTTCATTCAAACTTTCAAGAATTGATATTAAAACATCATCATTTTCAGATTGCATATCCAGCGTCACTAATTTTCCCTCAGAATTATATGTAGAAGTTTTTTTTAGATTAATTTCTTTATTATATAATATATGTGAGTCTAATATTGTTGTGTCGGATAACAATTTTTTTACCGGTGGTTTATTATCTTTTATTATAGGATAATCTGGGGAAAAATTTGTTGCAAATAAATTCATAGTTCCTATAACGAAAGCCAAAACCAATAATTCAAACTTTTTCATTTTACTAGGTTTTAATTGATATTATTAAGTAACTTTTCGTTATATAAGCATCTTATTATAAGCGCTTTTAGGTGGTTCTAAAAAAATACAATAATAAAACACTAAGAACAGCCAAAATATTATTGTAATTTATTATATATTTTACCTTTCAATTTTCAATGGTAACTTAAATACTCTATTCATTTCACCAGGAATATTTATCCTTTTATGATTTAAAGTTTCATAAACGTAGTTGATAACATCTTTGTCTTTAGAGTGTACCCTCAATACAACTATTTTTCCTTCTGAATCAAATGTAAAAAGAATGTTTACACTTAGATCTTCTTCAATAGCAAAATCGGGAGTTGTAAATAAGCTTGTAATTTGAGTTGCAATTACTTTTACAGGAATGTCTGGAACTTCATTTGTTGTTGTTGCAAATAAACTCATTGTTCCAATTACTAAGGCCAAAGCCAATAAATTAAATTTTTTCATGATATATTATTTTTAGTTAGATATTTGTTTTTCAAATTTACACTGTGAATACAGGTTTCGCAACTACATATTAATGTAGGTTTATGATTTCTATAAGTTTGCCCGTTTTATTTTTAGAGGCAAAGTGAATGCTCTATTCAATTCTGCTGGATATTGTATCATTTTGTGATCAATAGTTTTATAAATGTAATCTAAAACCTCTTTATCAATTTTTATGTTATCTTTATCAATAGAATATACACGGTGTACTACAATCTCACCTTCTGAATTAAATGTGAAAATGATTTTTAAATTATAATCCTTTTCAACATTAAAATTTGGAGTATTAAATAAGTCAGAAACCTGATTTTCAATTACTTTTACAGGAATGTCTGGAACTTCATTTGTTGTTGTTGCAAATAAACTCATTGTTCCAATTGTTAAGGCCAAAGCCAATAAATTAAATTTTTTCATGATATATTATTATTTTTAGTTAGATTTTAGTTAGATATTTGTTTTTAAAATACTTAAAGCAAGTCTTTATTTAATCTTTAACTTATTATGGGAAGTTGATTGTTTTGTTTTACAAATTTACACTGTGAATATAGGTTTCGCAACTACATATTGATGTAGTATTTGTAATTTAAACTGATTTACTGCTGTTTTAATTTTAAAGGCAGCTTAAACGCTCTATTCAATTCTCCGGGAGTTTGTATCATTTTGTGATCCATAGTTTTATAAATGTAGTTTAAAACATCTTTATCAATTTTTCTGTTATCTTTATCGATAGAATACACACTGTGTACTACAATCTCACCTTCTGAATTAAATGTGAAAATGATGTTTAAATTATAATCCTTTTCAACAATAAAATTTGGAGTTTCAAATAAGTCCACAACCTGAGTTCTAATTTCTTTTACAGGAATATCCGGTACTTCATTTTTTGCAAATAAACTTGCTGTTCCAATAACCACGGCCAAAGCCAATAACTTTAATTTTTTCATGACATTTTGTTTTTAGTTAGACATTTGTTTTTGTTTATAATACTTAGTTTAATTTATTTTGACTGACATCTTAGAATTAGGGTTCAATTAATTTGTGTAGTAAAGTTATGTTATGAATTTGGGCTGCGTACCTACATAATTATGTAGTTTTTTGAATATCAATCATATACAAGGTGTGTTTTAACTTATTTTATTTATTTTTGTTTAAGTAAATCGATCAAATTGCCAAAAGGATTGGACGTAACATCGTAAAATAAATAAAAAAAATGTTTTTCAATTGGTATAAAATCACAGTTTTTCTTACACTTTTTTGTGTTTCTATAACTATAGAGGCACAAGAAATTACAACCATTGAAAATGTAACTAGTGGCACCAAATTGCAAAATCACAATATTTTAGGTATCGCCCAGGATTCACAAGGCTATTTATGGATAGGTACCAATTGGGGACTTTATAGATACGATGGT
>JAGXIN010000021.1 GCA_024635575.1 Flavobacteriia bacterium | reverse complement strand
CCTTTTTCATTTTCTTCAAAATTAGCATAGGCTGCCCAAATGGTCATTCCTTTTAAAGTTTCTTCACGTGTCAGCGCATTTTCCATTTGAAAACCATTTTCGGGAAAATTATTTAAATCTTTACGGGCAACTGCCGCGTAAAAAGTTAACAACGGACTTACTTTTTCAATGGGAAAATCGGTTCCCAAAGCTATTTTGCCATAGGTATCTAGTAAATCTTTATAGGCATAGGCGCCTTTCATTCGCTCGGCTCCAATCCTGTCTTGCGCCCAATACATATCAGAAGTTGCATGTGTAGGCTGTACGGAAGGCAAGATATTGTCGAAATAGTTAAAATCAGCAGTATCAATAATTTGGGCGTGTTCAATTCTCCATCGACGGCCTTTTTCTCCTTTTAAAACTTCTTTATAGGTTTTTAACATCACGTAATTTGCGGAGTCGCCTATGGCATGTGTATTCATTTGAAAGTCTGTGGCAGCAATTTTTTTAGCATATTCCTTCAGTTTTTCCAAAGGTGTCACCATAGCTCCAAAATGGTTGTGTTGGTCGCTGTATGGTTTTTTCATTGCGGCACCACGGGAACCCAACGCGCCATCTGCATAGACTTTAAAGGAGCGAACGTTTAAACGGTCGGTTTTAATAATTCCTTTTTTGGTGAAGTAATCTATGTTTTTATCACTTACAGAAACCATGGCGTAAATCCTCATTTTCAATGCTCCTGCTTGCTGCAAACTGTCAATTAACTCAATAATATCCTTTGAAAGTCCGGCGTCATCAATGGTTGTTAATCCTAAATCAAAACAAATTCTTTCGGCATCTTTTAAGGCTTCTATATTTTCCTTTTTAGAAGGTTTCGGAATTTTTGATGTAATTAATTCCATTGGCGTATCGATAAATATGCCTGTTAATTTTTCGTTTTTCTGAAGAATTTCTCCTCCCGAAAATGTTGTGTTTACTGAAATTTCTGCCAAATCAATAGCAGCTTGATTCGCCAACAGCGCATGACCGTCAATCCTTATAATGGCGATTGGTGTGGTTGGAAATAATTTATCCAATTTTTCTTTTGTTGGAAATTCCTTCACTTCCCAATCGTTTTGATCCCAGCCACGACCGGTAATATAAACGGCATTATTTTCTTTTTGAAAATCAACAATTCGCTGAACAACTTCATCAAAACTTTTGGTGTCTGTTAAATCCACTTTTTGTTGTTGCAGCCCCAATCCATAAAAATGACAATGAGCATCAATAAATCCGGGAATTATGGTCTTTCCTTTTACGTCATTAATAAAGGTCGCAGCATATTTTGCCTGAATTTCCTGTGATGTTCCCACTGCAACAATTTTACCATCTTTTATGGCAAATGCTTCAGCCTTATCAAAATGATCATTGACAGTATAAATATTGGCATTGATCACAATAGTGTCCACTTTTTCTTTCTTTGTGCACGAAATTCCTGTAATTAACATGAGCAGTAAAATTGATATTTTCATTTTTTTTATTCTAAATAGTTATCCAACAAATAAACCAATGATGCCATAGAAGCGGCTCCGAGTTCAAGTTCTCTTTTATTCACTTTATCAAAAGTATCATTTGCGGCATGGTGATAATTGAAATAACGTTGTGAGTCTGGTCTGTAACCTATTAAAGTAATGGTTTCAGATTTTAATGGACCAATATCTGATCCGGAATGCCCTTCATTTATATCATGCAATCCATATGGTGCAAGCAACGATTTCCAACTTTCAATCAATTCCTGATTTTTGCCGTTTGCATCAATTGAAAAACCTCTCGGTGTAAACCCTCCAGAATCTGATTCTAAAGCTGCAATATGAATTTCGTTATTTAATTTGGCTTCTTCGGCATATTTTTTACCACCTCGTAAACCATTTTCTTCATTCATAAATAAAACGACGCGAATGGTGTGTTTTGGTATGATGCCGTTTAATTGGAACAGCCTTAAAACTTCAATTGATTGCACAATTCCCGCACCATCATCATGGGCACCATCGCCTAAATCCCAAGAATCTAAATGTCCGCCAACTGTGATAAATGTATTTGGAGATTCACTTCCGGTGAGTTCTCCTATAACGTTAAATGAAGGAGCGTCGGGCAATGTTTCACAACTTTGCTTAAAGTAAAATTTCAAGGTCGGATTTTCTTTTAATTTTTCACTCAATAAATTTGCAGCTTCCGTACTAATTGCTGCTGCCGGAACTTTTTCATTTTCAGGGATATCTCCGTATCCCATAGCACCGGTATGAGGAAAATTGTCAATACTGTTCGTCATGGAACGCACAATTACGCCTAAAACACCAAATTTACCGGTGACTTTGGCGCCGCCGCCTCTTTGGTCAACACATCCGCCATAAGCTTTAAAAGTTTCAATTAAGGTATCATCAAACGGACGGTTAAAAAAAACGATTTTTCCTCTTAATTTTTCGCCCAAAGCTTCCGCTTCCGCCAAACTTTTAACTTCAATCACTTCGCCTGAAACACCATTTTTAGGCGTTGCAATGGAGCCTCCCAAAGCGCAAATGGCTACATTATATTTGGTTTTGTTAATGGTAAAATAAGCTTCTTCTTTTTCACCTCTTACCCAATGAGGAACCATTACCGGCTGTAACCAAACCTTGTCAAAATCCAATTCGGTCATTAATTTTTCGCCCCATTCAACGGCTTGTTGTGCTTCTGGGGAGCCAGATAAACGACCGCCAATATTGGAAGTCAAATCGCGTAACCATTCGTAACCTTTTCCATTAGTTAATGCGGAATTGAATAGTTTTTTAACAACAATTGAATCGGTTTTGTTTATGGGTTCTCCTGTGTTTTTTACTGTTTTGATGCTTGTAAATGAAGAAAACGCAATAAATATGATTATTGCAATAAAAATATGTTTCATTTAAGGTAGTTTTTAAAAATGCCTAAAACTACAAAAAAAGTTTAATTTTTTTTAGAGATTGTCTTATAAATCAAATTTATAGGTGATGCCTGCCAAAATTTGCAACGTCTGCACCTGATAATTTAAAAATCGGTGGTATTTTTCGCCAAGGGCATTGTTGATTTTTGCAAAAACGGTTAGCCTGTCGGAAAAGACATAACCTCCATTCAAATTTAAATCCAAATATGATTCATTGGTTACGATAACACCATTTGTTTCTGGATAACTATAAGGAATCACATAATCCTCGGTTTCACTGTTGTAAAATATTTTCGCGCCTGCAAACCAATTTTTATTTTGATAGTCGGCTGAAATGGTTGCCGTCATTGTTGGTGTGTTCCAAGCCTCTAACTGCGTTTCAAGGGTATGATGTGAATAGTTAACAGATCCGCTAAAATTAAATTCTTTGGAAGCGTCAATGGTTATTTCTCCGAAAAAACCTAAAGTTTTAACGTTGTCATAAACCACCCCAAATGAATTTCCTGCTTCATAGGCTTTATCAACAATGATTGTTCCGTTGGTTTTCGTCTGATTTTGGATAAAAAACGGTTTATTTTTTTCAGAAGTATGGCTCACATTAAAATGATAGCCAATATTTGAGGCCAGTTTTCCTTTGGTGCCAACATAAGCGCTGTATTGTTTGTCGGTTTGCAGAATATTTAATGTTGGAGATACAAACGGATTTTCACTGGCTAAATCTTTATAAGAATTTTGCTCCAGATCACCGGTTACACCAGCAACTAAAATCAGCACATCATCAATCAATTTAACTGATGCCGTAACATTTGGATAGGCGTAATAGTAGGTGTTTTTATGTTCTAAATCGTTTACATAAAATAATTTTGCACCTAAATTAATGGTCAGATTTTCCCTGATAATTTTAAAATTCGGATTAAATCCCAGATTTAAAAAACTGTAATTTATATCTGTTCCTTCAGTATAAGTTTGTTTGAACCTTCCAGAAATAAGATCAATTAAAAATTCGCCATTTATTTTTTCTGATGAAATTGGAAATTCTAATTTTGGTTTTATCTGCAATCTTATTTCATTGGTGTTATAATCGTCCGAAAAATTTACAATTTCAGCGGTTGCTCCCTTAAAAAAAGAATCTTCAAAACTAATTTTTCCGCCGCCATAAACGGTATTGTAGATTTGTTTTTCATCCATGGCGCCAATAAAAGCATCATTAAAAGTGACATCACTGGGCAAACCATAATAATTTTGCAGTTTGTGTTGGCCACCCACATTAATTTGCCAGTTATAATCGCGGTCAAATTGTTTGTAATAAAGATCAATTTTTGAGTCAGAGAAATTATCGTCCAGCAGTAAATCTTGTATGCCGCCTTCTGATGAAAGGTGATTTAGGAAGACTCCAAAGTCGTTATTTTTTTTGTCTCCGGAGTGAAGAAAGGCTTCAATAAATGGCGTGTTGAAATTTCCATATCCTGCGGAAATATAATTTTCATACAAGCGTTCCTTAGGCCCTCTTGAAATACTTTTCGCTTTTCCTTTTGAAGGCGCAAAGGTGGAGGCTACCGGAACAGAAAAAATACTGTAATTGACTTTTTCCTTTGCCAAGTTTTTTGTTTCATTTTCAATAGACGGATTTGAATGTACCTTAAAAGCATCTGAAATAGTTGGTGCATAAGGTTTTTCAACAGTAATTTCCTCTGTTTTTAAGGTGTCCTTTTTCTTGGTTATCTGTGAAAAAGAAACACTTGTTACTAAAATTAAAAATGAAGTTATAAGGAGTTTATGCATTGTTTTTATTTTTTTTGAGTTTGAAAGTTTAAAGTTTGAAAGTTGCAAACTAGCATTCATTTTAATTATTAATTGACTCATTGGTTTTGGCCTGTTCCATTTTAATTTTGCTGAGTGCTGCGGAGGCTTCTTCAACCACATCGTTAAACTGTGCAAAGTTTTTAATAACGCTTTCCAGAATATAAGTGGTCTGGTAGGCATCTTTTAATTGGTAATTATTATCGGCCATTAATACCAGTCCTTTTGCGCCCCAATACTTGTATGCGGAATATTCAGCAGCTATTTTTTGAATAATTTCATTTGAAACTCTATAACTTCCATCTTTATTTTCAAAAAATGCATCATAATACAAAGCTTCTGCTTTTAACTCGCCAGAAGCAATTTTTTCAACTTCCTTATAAGCATTTCTCGCTTTGGTTTGATTGTTTGTTTTCATTGCCGAACGTGCAATAATAACATATGCATCCGATTTTATACGGTCTTCAAGTTTGGAATTTCGTAAAACCAATTCAGCATAATCTACCGCTTTACCATAATTTTCATCGGCATAATAGCCTTTCATTAAGTTAGATTGCGCAAAAATGATATTTTGCGGCAAATCGGCTTCATTTTCCAATCGCTCTAATAATGGGATGGCTTTTTGCCAATTGTTATTTTCCAAATAAACAAGCGATAAGCGTGAAAGCGCATCTTCTGTAAATTCATT
>JAGXIN010000020.1 GCA_024635575.1 Flavobacteriia bacterium | reverse complement strand
CGTGTTTTTGGCAATCCTGGAACAAATTGAATTTTATCCAATTTTGCGATAGGCCCAATGGTACGCCCAATCAATTCATTAATTTCATGACGCAAAGCATCTGGGTTCTCAGGAGTTTCATAAACAATTACATAAGCATATAAAGCATTTCCTTTAATTTTATGAGGGAATCCAACAACTGCAGACTCAACCACATTATTGTGTTCGTTAATGATATTTTCAATTGGTGCAGTTCCTAAGTTATGGCCGGAAACAATTACCACATCATCTACCCTACCCGTAATTCTGTAATTTCCTTCCAAATCTCTAAATGCACCGTCTCCTGTAAAATATTTTCCCGGAAATGCAGTGAAGTAGGTCTCTTTATAACGTTTATGATCTCCATAAATGGTACGTGCCATAGATGGCCAAGGATATTTAATGCACAATCTTCCTTCAGATGGATTTGTATTTTGCTCATTTCCAAGTTCATCAACCAGGCAAGGTTGCACTCCCGGCATTGGTCGGGTTGCAAATGTTGGCTTTGTAGGTGTAACTCCTGCCAATGGTGAAATCATAATGCTACCTGTTTCCGTTTGCCACCAGGTATCCACAATAGGTGATCTTCGTTTCCCTATTTTTTCATCATACCAATGCCAGGCTTCTTCATTAATTGGTTCTCCAACAGTTCCTAAAACTTTTATGGAACTTAAATCGTTTTTTTGAGTCATTTCATTTCCTTGTGCTGCCAAAGCCCTGATGGCAGTTGGCGCAGTATAGAATTGGTTAACTTTATGTTTCTCAACAATTTGCCAGAAACGGCTATAATCTGGGTATGAAGGAATTCCTTCAAACATTAAGGTGGTCGCACCAACCGCTAGAGGACCATACACAATATAGGAGTGACCCGTAATCCAGCCAATATCGGCAGTACAAAAATAAACATCTCCATGTTCATATTGGAATACATTTTTAAAACTATGGGCTGTTTGCACCATATAACCTGCACATGTATGCACCATTCCTTTTGGTTTTCCTGTTGAACCTGAAGTGTATAATATAAACAACAGATCTTCCGCATCCATAATTTCAGCTGGACAATTGGCATCTACTTTTTCCAATTCTTCATGCCACCAAAGATCACGACCTTCTTTCATGGTAACTTTACCATTCACTCTGTTCAATACAATAGATGTTTCAATAGTTGGACAAGTTTCCAGTGCTTCATCAACGATAACTTTAAAATCAACAGCCTTATTCCCTCTAAAAACACCATCAGATGTTAAGATGATTTTACATTCGGCATCGTTAATTCTTGTTGAAAGTGCCACTGATGAGAATCCGGCAAATACTACTGAATGTACGGCGCCTATTCGTGCGCAAGACAAAACAGCTATGGCCAATTCGGGCACCATTGGCATATAAATACAAACCTTGTCTCCCTTAACCACACCATTGTTTTTTAGCACATTGGCGAATTTGCAGACTTCTGCGTGCAATTCATTATAGGTTAATATTCTATTTGCTTCATTTGGATCATTAGCCTCCCAAATAATGGCAATGTCATCACCTCTTTTTTCTAAATGACGGTCTAAACAATTTTCCGTAATATTTAATTTAGCGCCTTTAAACCATTCAAATTTTGGCTTGTCCCAATTGTATTCGACAACTTGATCCCATTTTTTGCGCCAGGTAAAAGTATCCGCAATTTGGGCCCAATAACCCTCTGGATCATTCACACTGTGTTGGTAAGATTTGTAATATTTTATAAATGAATCTATGCGTAAATCAGCAAGGGTTTGTTTTTCTTCTTCTGTGGCATATGCATATACGCCTATTTTATGAAGTTTGAACTCATGTGTTATTTCTTCAATAATTTCCGGATCATCAATGGTTGAAGGAATGGTATAATCAACACCATCAGCCATATTTCGTAATAATTTACGAAGAATTTTTCCTGAACGTGTTTTAGGTAAACGATTCACAATCAGCACTCTTTTTAATGAAGCAACTGGTCCGATAATATTTCTGACTTCCTGAACGATGTTGTGTTCCAATTCAAAACTTGAAACATAATCACCCGACTTTAACACCACCAATGCCAATGGAACCTGTCCTTTTAAAGGATCTTCAATACCAAATACGGCACATTCAGCAACTGATTTATTTGAAGAAACGATTTCTTCCATTTCCGCGGTTGACAATCGGTGACCTGCAACATTGATTACATCATCTACCCTTCCAGTAATGAAAACATAGCCATCTTCATCTATATATCCGCCATCACCTGAAAAATAATAACCATCAAACCGCTTTAAATAACCTTCTATAAATCGTTCGGTATTTCCCCATATGTTGAGCAAATTTCCTGGAGGCAACGGCAACTTTACAACAACCAGTCCTTCCTCATTTGCTTCAACTTGTTCCCCTTTATTATTTAAAATTTGAATATTATAGCCGCCAACCGGTTTTGCAGCTGAACCCGGTTTAACCGGCAATGGCTCCAACCCCATCATATTCGATACCATTGGCCAACCAGACTCTGTTTGCCACCAATGGTCAATAACAGGAATTTGCAATTGTTCTTCCAGCCAATGCAACGTTGCTGCATCGCAGCGTTCACCTGCCAAAAACTGGTATTTTAAACAACTTAAATCGTACATTTTCAGCAATTCACCATCAGGATCTTCTTTTTTGATAGCCCTAATCGCCGTTGGCGCGGTAAACATGACCTTTACGTTGTTTTCGCTTATAATTCTCCAAAAAGTACTGGCATCTGGTGTTTTTACTGGTTTCCCTTCAAAAATAATGGTGGTGTTTCTGTTGATAAGCGGTCCGTAAACAATGTAACTATGGCCAACAACCCAACCGACATCTGATGCTGCCCAAAAGGTATCCCCTTCCTCAATACCATAAATATATTTCATTGAATATTTTAAAGCAGTTGCATAACCACCGGTATCGCGCAAAATCCCTTTTGGTTTTCCGGTGGTTCCTGAAGTATATAAAATATACAGTGGATCTGTAGAATTCATCTCAACGCAATCAACAGGTTCAGAAGCTTTAACCAACTTTTTATAACTAACGTAGCGTTCAGTTTTAGGGTTTATGGCGCCCAAATTCCGCTGGTAAACAATTACTTTTTCAACTTTATGCGTTGCTTTTTGTACCGCTTCATCAACCAAAGGTTTGTAGGCAATCAATCGGTCAACCTCCATTCCAGATGTGGCCGTTATAATGACTTTTGGCTTACAATCGTCTATTCTTATCGCCAATTCATGGGGTGCAAAACCGCCAAAAACAACGGAATGTATAGCGCCAATACGGGCACAAGCCAACATACTGAATGCTGCATGAGGAATCATTGGCATATAAATAATAACGGTATCGCCTTTTTTTACACCCAAATCACGAAGTCCTCCAGCCAAGCGTGAAACCTGTCTTTTAACTTCGTTATAGGAATATATTACGCGTTGTTGCGTAACTGGAGAATCATATACAATTGCTGTTTGTTCTCCAAATCCGGCATCCACGTGTTTATCAACCGCCAAATAGCAAATGTTTAATTTCCCGTCTTCAAACCAACGGTCAAATCCATTTTCGTCTTTTGATAAAATAGTTTTTGGTTTTTTAAACCATTTTATATTATTGGCTTGTTCTTCCCAAAACGCTTCCGGGTTTTCAATACTGTTGTTGTAATGTTCCTGATAACTCATAATTAATTATTTTTTTTGTTAAACAATCCAAACCAAACTGGATTTAAAAATTTTATTTTTATTAATGCCCACAGCACAAATAAGGTAAACAGTCCCATAAAAAGTGAACTTAAATAAGTGATTTGAAATAATGATTCAATGTATATCCTGCCAAATACTGTAATAATTGCATAAATAGTAATCAAAATATCTGATGTTCTATTTCCTAGTTTATATTTCATCTGTTAATATTTTATTGTTTTCTATTGGTCACTTTGAACGCCTAAATTATTTATCATTATCAAAATATTTAGTTGATTGCATTTCAATTGATTATATTTTTTTATTTAAAAGTTCTTTTACTTCTTTTACTAAATTTTTTACTGAAAAAGGTTTTGATATATATTTATCAGCACCTAATTGCAATCCTAATTCTATATCTGACGATTTATTTTTTGCCGAAAGAAAAATGACTTTAATTTTTCTTAATATTTCGCTTTCTTTTAAATAATTAAGTACCTGATACCCATCAACATTTGGCATCATAATATCTAACAAAATAATATCCGGAATCGAATTTTCCACTATTTCAATTGCTTCAGCTCCGTCACGGGCTATAAATACTTCAAAATCCTCTTTCTTAAAGATGTATTCTAACGACATTACAATATTAGGTTCATCATCAACTATCAATATCTTTTTCATCTGTTTAAATTTTATTTTTTAGCGGTAACAGCTGCTGTTCGCTATTAAGCATTCCTTCATGTATCATAATTTTTGAGGCTCGTTTCATCTTAATTTTTATTTAACGGTAAGGTAAAAGTTAATCGCGCCCCATGAGGATTGACATTTTCTGCCCAAATTTTACCATTGTGACTTTCTATAATTTGCTTGCTGATTGCCAATCCCAATCCACTGCCAATTGGTTTTAAAATGGTTTGGTTTTTAGATTGATAAAACTTATTAAAAATAAACATTAATTCATCTACTTCAATTCCTTTACCATTGTCTTCCACAGCTATTTCAACTATTTTTTGATTTACATGTGTAGAAATTTTAACCTCCCCATTTTCTTCAGTTGAAAATTTAATGGCATTCGATACTAAATTAACAATTACCTGCTGAATCCTGTCTTCATCATAAACAACCGCAACATCATCAATTTCATTAAATTTAATCTTAATCCCTTTATTAACAGCTAATTGCTTAAATGGATCAATAGATTTTAGAATTGTATTTTTAATTGAATTCTCATTTAAATCTAATTTTTCTTTTCCGGTGGCTAATTTTTCCAGATCTAAAATATTGGTGATAAGTCTGCTCACTCTTTCGCTTTCACTTACAATACTTGTTAAAAATTTATTTTTCGTGGTGTTGTCAATTTCATCATCAGCCAACAATATTTCTGAAAGAGCTCTTATTGAAGTAATTGGTGTTTTAAGTTCATGCGCCACAGTGTCCAAAAATTCATTTTTTTGCTTGTCGCGCTCTTTTAATTCTTTGTTGGATTCTTTTGTCTTTTGAGTTTCATCTAAAATATATAACACTTCCATTAAACTTATTTCTTCTTCTTTTACTACGGAAGAAATCAATATTCTGGCTGAAGCGCTGCCAATGCTTCCTGTTAATAATTTTTCGGAAAAATTTACCAAACGGGCATCAGCCAATTGTGTGTTTTTATCTATACCATACTTCAAATAAAACAAATTCAAGGCTCTTTCAGTCCTGCTTTCTCCTAAAAAACGAGTTAAAATTTTTCTGATGTCACGCACGTAGGCTTCTCCTTTCCATACATAAGCGCCTTCTTGCAAGGAGGCGTATTTGGTACTGTCAACGAACATTTCGGCAAAATTACGTTCCCTGTAACTTCCTAATTTATTCACTGACACCAATGAATAAATAATGACATTAAAAAACATGCTCCAAAAAAAAGCATGAGTTACAGGTTCAAATATTTGCAATCCGAACAATTCATAAGGTTTTAGAATATTGATACCGAACATTCCTTCATTTACAAAAGACGATTCTAATGATTGTGAATCAATAATTAGCGGAATTATTAAGGTATAAACTACAATTAAAAAACCTGTAATAATTCCATATTTAGCGCCTTTTGACGAACCTCTTCGCCAAAACAAACCTGCAAAAAATGCCGGAGCCAATTGGGCAATTATCACAAATGAAATTAAACCAATTGAAACCAGTGGTCTGTCTAACGTAAAACTTTTATAGAATAAATAAGCAACAATAATTAATAAAAAAATGGAGATGCGTCGAATATTTTTAATTGATTCCGCATTTTCTTCTGATTCGGCTTCACTAAATCTCCTCAGAAACCCATAAGGAATTATCAAATTATTGCTTAACATAGTCGCCAATGCCAACGAAGAAATAACCACCATTGAAATTGCCGCTGAAAATCCGCCTAAAAATACCAACAGTGCTAAAAACTCATGGTGATTGTACAAAGGCAACATTAAGGTAAACAAATCAGCATCCATAGATTGATTTTGAAATATAATGTTTCCTCCCCAGGCTATAAATATTACAAAAAAATTAAAAAGCAACAAATACAAAGGAAATAACCATATGACCTTTTTTAAATATTTTTCCCTTTCGTTTTCAATAACAGTAACGTGAAATTGTCTTGGCAATAAAAAAATAGCAACCATTGACAATAAACTAAGCAAAAACCAATTAAAACCACCATTTAAACCATCAATGGTTTGTTGGGTTTCAAAATTGGGCAATACCGATGCCTTATCGTAAATGTCAACTGGGCCATTAAACAAATAAAAAGTCACATAAAGACCTATGACAAGAAAAAACACAAGCTTAATAACAGATTCTAAGGCTATTGCAGTAATAATTCCTTTATGACGCTCAGAGGCATCAGTATGCTGCGTGCCAAAAAAAGCTGCAAAAACTGCCAATAAAATCGCAATGTAAAAGGTGGTGTCATCTAAAATGGAGATGGCAGTAATTTTATGATTTGTGATTACATTGAAAGTTTCAGAAATAGCTTTTAGTTGTAATGATATATAGGGAACAATTGCCAAAACGCAAATTATAGTCACTAAGGCGCCCAAAAAACGATCATTGCCATAACGCAATGAAATAAAATCGGCCAATGTTGAAATTTTATTTCCTTTGGAAATTCTGATAATTTTACGCATTAAAATCACCCAGGTTGGTATAATAATAATGGGACCCAAATAAATTGTCAAAAATTTTAACCCTGATGTTGCGGCCAAACCAACACTACCGTAATAAGTCCATGCCGTACAATATACCGCCAATGAAAGGGTATAAATATAGGGGTTATTCACCCATCGGCTTTTAGAATTTTTTTCAGCCCAATAAGCCACATAAAAAATGGCTGACAGGTAAACCAATATTATAAATATCACCAAAAAACTACTCATAATATTTTTTTAAGATGATGTAAGAAACAATAATGCTAAGGATCCAAACAAAAAATATATAAAAATAAAGTAAAGGAAAACCCATAAAAGTTATACTCCTATTGAAAATCAACAGTAATGGAATATTAAACAAACACAATAACAATATTGATAGTACAATTAACTTTTGTTGGTGTCTTTTTTTCACTATTTGTTATATTGGTTTTAAATATAATAAAAACAGCACTACAAATAAATAGTGCTGTTTTATTACCAAATTTTTTACTAATGAGCCGCTTGTGCCGCTTCTACTCCTGACGGAATTCTAATATGTTCAACAATTTCCTGAACATGCTCCGGTGGTGCAGGTGTTAACCTTGAAACCACTACAGAAAAAATAAAGTTTACTGCCATCGCTATAGTTCCGAAACCTTCGGGAGATATCCCCCCATTTCCGAAATTGAACCACCAGTCTTGAGTAAGACTTGCTACAGCTTCTTTTCCTCCATCAAAAAGTCCAAATTTGAATTTCAACATATAGAATAACATTAGTGAAATCCCAATAATCATCCCTGTGATTGCACCTTCTTTATTCATTCGCTTATCAAAGATACCCAGTAAAATTGCCGGGAAGAAAGATGCTGCTGCCAAACCAAAGGCGAGCGCCACAACAGCGGCAACAAATCCAGGCGGATTAATTCCAAAATAACCAGCTATAAGAACTGCCACACCCGCACTGAAGCGTGCAGCTAACAATTCTCCTTTTTCCGAAATCCCCGGATTGATGATTTTTTTAATTAAATCATGAGAAATTGAAGAAGCTATGACCAACAATAAACCGGCTGCCGTAGATAATGCTGCTGCCAATCCACCAGCTCCAACCAATGCAACTACCCAGTTAGGCAGATTTGCAATTTCCGGATTTGCCAATACCATAATATCCCTATCAATTGTTAATTCATTTACATCTTTATCAGCAACATATTGTATAATTCCATCTCCGTTTTTATCATCATATGCTAACAATCCTGTTTTTTCCCAATTACCAAACCACGCTGGCATTTCATTATAGTTTTTATTACTAACGGTTTCAATTAATTTGGTTCTTGCAAAAACAGCTACTGCAGGCACAGTTGTGTAAAGAATTGAAATAAATAATAATGCCCAACCAGCAGAGATACGTGCATCTTTTACTTTTGGTACCGTAAAGAAACGCACAATTACATGCGGTAAACCGGCTGTTCCAACCATTAATGCAAATGTTATTGCAAACACATCAATCATTGACTTGCTTCCAGAGGTATATTCATGGAATCCAAGTTCTGTTGACAACCCATCTAATTTATCCAACAAATACATACCATCCGGACCCTGACTACCAAATCCTAATTGAGGAATAGGGTTCCCTGTCATTTGAAATGAAATAAATATTGCAGGCACCATAAAAGCAAATATCAAAACACAATATTGTGCTACTTGCGTGTAAGTAATTCCCTTCATTCCACCCAATACAGCGTAAAAGAAGACGATTGCCATACCAATATATACCCCTGTGTTAATATCTACTTCAAGGTATCTTGAAAATACAATACCAACCCCTCTCATTTGACCCGCTACATAAGTAAATGAAACTATTAACGCGCAAACTACTGCAACTACTCTGGCAGTATCTGAATAATACCTGTCCCCAATAAAATCAGGTACCGTAAATTTTCCAAATTTTCTTAAATAAGGCGCCAGCAAAAGTGCCAAAAGCACATATCCGCCAGTCCATCCCATAATATAAACAGAGCCATCATATCCTGTAAAGGATACGATCCCTGCCAAGGAGATAAATGATGCAGCTGACATCCAGTCTGCCGCTGTAGCCATCCCATTCAGTACGGGATGTACACCGCCACCTGCTACATAAAATTCTTTTGAAGTTCCTGCTCTGGCCCAAATTGCAATTCCTATATAAAGCGCAAATGAAATTCCTACAAGTATCCATGTCCATGCTAATATTCCCATGATTTAAAAATTTTTTAAGTTTATATTATTCTTCAACGCCATATTTTTTATCCAATGTATTCATCAATTTCACATAGACGAAAATTAAGATAACAAACACGTACATTGATCCTTGTTGAGCAAACCAGAAACCAAGTTTAAAACCTGCAAATTTGATGGTATTTAGCTCTTCCACTAAAAAGATTCCGAACACATAGGAAACCAAAAACCAGATACTTAGCAATATTGCCAAATATTTAAGATTTTCTTTCCAATATGCTTTCATATTTTCTTTTGACATAATTATATAATTTAAATTAAATTAGTTAAAATGAGTAAACTACTGCCACTAAACCTCTTACATTATCAACAGAATCAATACCAGTTGAATCAATATCTTTTCCGTTGGAAGCCAATGCTCCATATTGTGCAGAAGTATATTCTACTTCAAGGCCTATTTTCATACTGCCTGATTTCCATTCTATTCTAGGTGCTACTCTAAAAACGTGATCCATCGTTGGAGCCAATCCATACATTGCACCTCCAACGGCATCTTTAAAACCGTCATTTTTGGTATATCCTGAGAATAATCCCCATTCAAAATTGTCTTTACCTCCACTCAACTCTCCCCAAACTGACAAAGTTCTATTGGAGGTATAACCACCTGAAGTAGCTTCCGCCATACCACTTATTGATAATAAATCTGACATATTTTCACCATAAATACCTTCCAATTTAAAAGTTGCGGCACCAAGTTTTGTTTTCATATACCCAATAAAAGCAGTATTTGTAACGTTATCTTCACCTAAAGCTGGTCTTAGTGATTTTAAATTTGCTCCAAAACCTCCTAAAAATTCTTTCCCCCCAAATTGAAGTTGTGCATGTAATTGTGGCATACCTGCATCTCTAACATATTTAGATGTTGTTCCTGCCGGACCTCTACTTGCAAAATCACGTTCAGAAAAAACAGCGCCAATAAATCTTACATTTCCTTTTGTTTCAATCCTCAATTGTGGATTTCTGGAAAACGGTTGAAAAGGAACTCCCGTGTTAAATGAATACGTTCCTGGAAATACGGCTGTAACAAACATTGGATGCCAATATTGCCCCATAATAATGTCAATCTTTTCATTGGATAATTTCACAAAAGCATGACGCAAACGGAAACCATTAATGTCGGAATCTGAATGTCCAAAAAAGGCGCCTTCAATAACCCCTGAAGTTTTCATCCCAAAAAAATCGGGTCCCGTAATTTTTCCGGTTAATCTGGTTTGAACAGCTAAAATATTGAAGTTTGCCTGAGCATTCAGGTCTTCGCCGTTAACCATGTTTTCGTTGGCCGGAAATAAAAGGAAGTGGCCTTCTCTTGCTGTAACATTCTGACGTGAATCGAACATGTAATCAACTTTAACAAAGCCGCCCCAACTTATTCCGAATTTTTGGTCAGAATCATTGGACTGGCCATAACTGTAGTACGTTAATCCCAAGAGGAAAATTAACAAAACTGAAAGATTTTTTTTCATAAAAATAAATTTGGTTAATTAATTATTTTTTCGCTAAAGCATTCATTTTTAGCGATAACAATATGGAAAGAAAATTACGGATACTAAAATTTTATATATATAAGTGTAAATTGGTATAGTTATCCTTTAAATCGTTCCCAGCGAATTAACATGAATTTATCTCCAAGCTCGGTGACAATAACACCTGCGCCAATTAAATTTTTATTGTCTGAAAAGTATTTAGCAAGTTCACTGGCATTTAAAATCTTGTAGGTAGAATGATATTCAAAACTATACGGGCGCTTAACATTGTATTTTTTAACCCAATTGATGATACTCACATGCGAAATACCCAAAATGCGTTCAATTTCCCTGTAGCTCAAACCCTCTAAATATAGCTGCAAGGCTTTATTCACATAATAGGAATCTATTTGCTTACCAACTTTATTTACAGTAAAATAATAGTTACACTTCTTGCATTTAAATCGCTGTCTGTCTTTTATGACACCACTTTTTACATATTCAGAAGAACTGCAATTTGGACAATATTCAATTTTCATATATATTATTTTTGCATAAATATACTTTATTAGCAGAATAAATCAAATTTTTTATTCGCTTTTTAGGCAAATTAACTAAAATATCTTTTATTTTATTGGGGATTCATCAAGATTAGCAAACTTTTACTATATTAAATACAATTTAAAAAAAATATTCTTATCATCGCTTTTTAGGAGCATACTTTTGGTCATAAATCATTACAAAATTGTGCTTTTCATTTTTTTATGAGGCAATATTTTAGAAAAATAATGAAATTACCCCAATTTTTTAACACCCATTGACCACAATATCCATTATTGAATAATTAATTTTTTAACGTTTATTTTAAACATATATATTTATTTTGTAACTTTTCATATGTTTTTACAATGTTATTATAACGTTTTCGTAATTTTATTCTAATAAACACAAGATTTACCTTATTTTTGTAAAAACACAAGATACATACATACTAAATGAAGAAACAGGGATTATATTTACCGGAATTTGAAAGAGACAATTGTGGCGCAGGATTTATCTGTAATTTAAATGGCGAAAAATCGAACAAAATAATTCACGATGCTTTAGAGATTCTAATTAAACTTGAACACCGCGGGGCTGTGAGTTCTGATGGTAAAACCGGCGATGGTGCAGGAATATTGATTGATATTCCTCATGAATTCTTTTTAAAGAATAC
The DNA here is from genome assembly GCA_024635575.1 of Flavobacteriia bacterium. Classification (GTDB taxonomy): domain Bacteria; phylum Bacteroidota; class Bacteroidia; order Flavobacteriales; family Flavobacteriaceae; genus Lutibacter. The sequence goes on along the minus strand of JAGXIN010000020.1, from coordinate 7,108 downwards.
CGCATTTAGTTTGCCTGAACCTAAAGAGTACGCTGTTGGGATGGTGTTTATGTCACAAAATAAAAATCAGCTGAATTTCTTTAAAAATTGCTTAGAAACCGAAATCAGAAATCAGGGGTTGGCAGTTTTGGGATGGCGGAAAGTTCCGGTCAACAAAACGCATCTTGGAAATATCGCAGCTAAAAATGAACCGGCAATCGAGCAAATTTTTATTGGTAAGAACAAGCAAACCTTAACCGAAAATCAATTCAATGCAAAATTATTTGCCGCGCGAAAAATCGCGGAACACTCCATTGAGAATTCCAAATTGTCTGACAGAAAGAAATTCTATTTGCCAAGTTTGTCAACGACTACCTTAATTTATAAAGGACTCCTTATTCCTGAAGACATCATAAATTATTATACTGATCTTTCCAGTCCAGATCTGGTTACCCGTTTGGCATTGGTTCATCAACGATTTTCAACAAATACTTTTCCTTCCTGGGATTTGGCGCAGCCTTTTAGGTATATGTGTCACAATGGAGAAATTAATACACTTCGTGGCAATATCAATAGAATGAAAGCACGTGAAGAATTAATGAAAAGCCCTGCTTTTGGCGACGACATCAAAAAACTTTTTCCAATTATTTTGGATGGAAAATCAGATTCTGCCTGTATGGATATGGTGGTGGAATTATTGCTGATGACAAACCGATCCTTGCCTGAAGTGATGATGATGATGGTTCCTGAAGCCTGGGAAAAAGACCCAACAATGAACGATGAAAAAAAGGCGTTTTATGAATACAATTCATGTGTGATGGAACCTTGGGACGGCCCCGCATCCATACCTTTTACCGACGGCAATTTTATTGGAGCCTTGTTGGACAGAAATGGATTACGCCCTTCAAGATACACAGTAACAAAAGATGGAAACGTAGTTATGTCATCCGAAACTGGTGTTTTAGACATCAAACCTGAAAATGTTGTTCACCATGGAAGGTTAGAACCAGGTAAAATGTTTTTGGTTGATATGAATGCAGGCCGAATAATCAATGATGAAGAAATTAAACAAAAAATTGTTTCTGAAAAGCCCTACAGAAAATGGTTAAATAATAATTTATTACCGTTGGCAAAAATTCCATACACCGGAAACAAAACACCAAAGGAAGAATTGGATTTGGTAGCACGGCAGAAAATATTTGGCTATACCCTTGAAGAAATAAAGACCCTGATTACCCCAATGGCTACAGGAGGTAAAGAGGCTATCGGTTCAATGGGAAATGACACGCCTTTGGCAGTTTTATCAGATGAACCTCAACTGTTATTCAATTATTTTAAACAGCTATTTGCCCAGGTTACCAACCCGCCTTTGGACGGTATTAGAGAAGAAATTGTTACAGATTTCAGTCTGGCCATCGGAGGCGACAGAAATATTTTCGATATTTCAGAGGAACAATGTAAAAAACTTAAATTTCAAAATCCGGTAATCTCAAATGCTGACATCGATAAATTAAAAAGCATTGACCATCCCGATTTTAAATCCGTTTCAATTTCAACCCTTTACGATATCACACAAGGCTTAAATGGTATTGAAGCTGCTTTAAAAGATATGGTAAAACAAGCTTTTAAAGCCGTATCGGAAGGATGTAATGTTGTTATTTTAACCGACAGAAATGTCAATGAAAATTATGCACCAACACCTATTTTATTAAGTTGCTCATATGTTGGAAGTCAATTGAGCAAATTAGGGAAACGCTCGAGTTTTGGAATTGTCATAGAATCCGCAGAGCCGCGCGAACCGCATCATTTTGCTACTTTATTTGGTTATGGAGCGAGTGCCGTTAACCCATATATGATCAATGAAATCCTTCGACAGCAAGTTAAAGAAGGTGATATTGTGGGGATTTCCGGAGAAAAAGCGATTGAAAATTTCAATAAAGCCATTGCAACCGGTGTTTTGAAAATTATGAATAAAATTGGAATTTCCACATTACATTCTTATAGAGCCTCTCAAATTTTTGAAATTTTAGGTTTAAACAATGCATTCACCAATGAGTATTTCCCTAATACACCTTCACGTATTGAAGGTATTGGCTTATATGAAATTGAAAAAGAAATTTTCTTGCGCCACAGAAGCGCATTTCCACCTATTGAAATGGCAGGAGACCTTCCTTTAAATATTGGTGGTGATTATCGTTGGAGACGAAATGCAGAACGCCACATGTTTAATCCGACCACCGTTTCAAAACTACAGCAGGCCGTACGAACCAATAGTTATGAAAATTATGAAGTTTACGCCAAAGCCATCAACGAACAAAGCGAAGAATTGATGACGCTGCGGGGAATGTTTGAATTTAACAATTTAGACCCAATTCCATTGGAAGAAGTTGAGCCTTGGACAGAAATTGTAAAGCGTTTTAAAACTGGAGCTATGTCATTTGGCTCAATTAGTCAGGAAGCTCATGAAAATTTAGCGATTGCCATGAACCGTATTGGAGGCAAAAGCAATTCAGGTGAAGGCGGCGAAAACAAAAACCGTTTCAGAAAAGATTTAAATGGCGATAGCCGAAATAGCGCCATTAAGCAAGTAGCATCAGGAAGGTTTGGTGTTTCCACAAATTATTTAACCAATGCAAAAGAAATTCAAATTAAAATGGCTCAAGGCGCAAAACCTGGTGAAGGTGGCCAATTGCCAGCTGAAAAAGTATTGCCTTGGATTGCAGAATGTAGAAGTTCAACACCTTATGTTGGATTAATTTCTCCTCCTCCACATCATGATATTTATTCGATAGAAGATTTGGCGCAATTAATTTTCGACTTAAAAAATGCCAACAGGGAAGCCAGAATCAATGTAAAACTGGTATCCAAAGTTGGTGTAGGCACCATTGCCGCAGGTGTTGCAAAAGCAAAAGCCGATGTTATTTTGATTTCGGGTTATGATGGTGGTACCGGAGCCTCTCCGCTAACTTCCTTGCGCCATGCAGGATTGCCATGGGAACTTGGCATTGCTGAAGCACAGCAAACTTTGGTCTTGAACAATTTAAGAAACAGGGTGGTTTTAGAATGTGACGGACAGTTAAAAACTGGTCGTGATGTTGCGATTGCATGCTTATTGGGTGCAGAAGAATTCGGTTTTGCCACGGCTCCATTGGTAGCTTCAGGATGTATTATGATGCGCCAATGCCATTTAAATACTTGTCCGGTTGGGATTGCAACACAAGATCCTGAATTGCGTAAAAACTTTAAAGGAACTCCTGAACACGTAATAAATTTTATGTATTTCATTGCCAAAGAATTACGAAAAATTATGGCGCAATTAGGATTTAGAACCATCAATGAAATGGTAGGTCAAAGCCAAAAAATTAATATAAAAAAGGCCATTGATCATGCAAAAGCAAAAGGGCTTGACCTGTCTTCTATTTTACATAAGCCAGAAACAAACAAACCATTATACAATACGGAGTCTCAAAACCATGAATTGGAAAATGTATTGGATTTTGACATTCTTAGAATGGGACATCCTGCTATTTACAGAAAGGAAAAAATGTATTTAGAATTTCCCATAAAAAATACCGACAGAACTGTTGGAGCAATTGTAAGTAACGAGTTATCAAAAATTTATGGTGAAAATGGCTTACCTGAAGACACTTTAAATCTAAAATTTAAGGGTTCTGCAGGACAAAGTTTTGGTGCATTTGCAACCAAAGGATTGACCATGCAAATTGACGGAAACACGAACGATTATTTGGGCAAAAGCTTGTCAGGCGCAAAATTGATCATTAAAAGGCCTGATGAAGCAACTTTTGCTTCCGAAGAAAATATTATTGTAGGAAATGTTTCCTTATATGGAGCAATCAACGGAGAAGCCTATATAAATGGTATTGCAGGTGAGCGTTTTTGCGTAAGAAATTCAGGCGCTATTGCGGTTGTTGAAGGTGTTGGAGACCATGGATGTGAGTATATGACTGGAGGAAAAGTAGTGGTATTGGGCAAAACAGGAAGGAATTTTGCCGCTGGTATGAGTGGAGGAATCGCCTATGTTTTTGACGAAAAAAAGAAATTCAGAAATGGTTTGTGCAATATGGAAATGGTTGAATTTGAAGAAATTTCTGCAGACGATAAAACGGAATTAAAACAATTGATAAAAAATCATTTTAAATATACCAATAGCGATTTGGCATACAGGATTCTAGATGATTGGGAAATTAGTTTACCTCATTTTGTAAAAGTAATGCCAACAGACTACAAAAAAGCATTGGTTAGGCTAGAAAAAGAAAAGAGTATTAATGCAGCAATAGCTTAATTATGGGAAAAATTACCGGATTTAAAGAGTTTGAAAAAAAAGATGAGAATTATATTTCTGTAAAAGAAAGGGTTCAACATTATAAAGAATTTACAGTTCCTTTAAAAACTGAAGAAGTTGAAAAACAAGGTTCTCGTTGTATGGATTGTGGCATTCCATTTTGTCATAGCGCTTGTCCGCTGGGAAATTTAATTCCCGATTTTAACGACATGGTTCATGAAAAAAAATGGAAAAAAGCCTTGGAAATTTTGCACTCAACCAATAATTTTCCTGAATTTACAGGCAGATTGTGCCCGGCGCCTTGTGAACAAGCCTGTGTTTTAGGGATTATAAAACCGCCAATAACCATTGAAACTTTAGAAAAATACATTGTAGAAAAAGGATTTAAAGAAGGATGGATCACAGCGCAGCCTCCAACAGAAAGAACCGGTAAAAAAGTTGCTGTGATTGGTTCCGGACCAGCTGGTTTGGCTGCAGCACAACAATTAAACCGTGCAGGACATTTGGTAACGGTTTTTGAAAGAGATGATGCATTGGGCGGTTTGTTACGCTACGGAATTCCAAACTTTAAATTGGAAAAAGAAATTATCGACAGGAGAATTGCAATTTTAGAAGAAGAAGGTATTGTATTTAAAACAAACGCCAATGTTGGCGTAAATTATCCGATTGAAAAATTGGACGATTTCAATGCTATTGTATTGTGTGGCGGAGCAACGCTAAGCCGGGAATTGCCTGCAAAAGGTGCTGAAATTAAAGGTGTGGTGCAAGCCATGACATTTTTAAAACAGCAAAATAAGCGAAATGCCGGAATTAAAATTACCGAAGAAGAAATTTTTGCCACAGATAAAAACGTCATTGTTATTGGCGGAGGTGATACCGGTTCTGATTGCATTGGTACCTCAAACCGTCAAGGCGCAAAAAGTGTGACAAACTTTGAAATCATGCCAAAACCTCCTATAAACAGAAGTGAAACGACACCTTGGCCATTTTGGCCTTTAAAACTTAAAACCACCTCTTCTCACGAAGAAGGATGCGACAGAAACTGGTTAATTTCTGCCTATGAATTTATTCCTGATCAAAAAGGGAATCTGAAAGCTTTAAAAACTGTTCAGGTTGAATGGATTGCGTTACCTGGCAAGAGACCTATTTTAGAAGAAATTCCTGGGACCGAAAAAGTTTGGCCTTGTGAATTGGTGTTATTGGCACTTGGATTTACTGGTCCGGAAGCCACATTAAGCGAACAGCTGGGCCTTAAAACCGACTTTAGAAGCAATTATCAGGCTTCAGAAACAGAATTCCAAACAAATGTACCACATATTTTTACCGCTGGCGATATGCGCAGAGGGCAATCTCTTATTGTATGGGCAATTTCTGAAGGAAGGGAAGCCGCTAAAAAAGTGGATGAATATTTAATGGATTTTAGCAATCTGCCCACCAAGGGAAGTGGCGATTTAATTGGTGTTTAAAATTCACTTTTTTTATCAATAATTACATTTAAAATTCACCTATGGCTTCGGCTTAGGTGAATTTTATTTTGTAAATTACAAATCTGTTTTTAGATATTAGATATTTAATATCTAACTCTTAACTTTTGAATTAAACAAAATATAAAATTACTCCATGAAAAGCAGAAAATTATTGATGATCCCCGGCCCTATTGAGTTTGAACCAAAAGTATTACAGGCTTTAGGCGCTCCAACCACCAGCCATGTGGCTCCAAATTTTATCGAATCTTTTGGAAATTGCATCGCATTGATGCGGAAAGTTTGGTTGGCACCAACCGGACAGCCATTTGTGGTAGCGGGAACCGGAACATTTGCCATGGATATGGCTGCCGCCAATTTAATTGAACCAAACGACAACGTATTGGTTATTTCAACGGGCTATTTTGGAGAACGCTTTGCCGAAATTGCAAAACGCTATGGTGCCAATGTCACTATTTTAGCATCAAAAGTTGGAGATATCGTTTCTTTAGATGACATTGAAAAAGCGCTTTCCACCAAAAAATATAAATTATTGACCATCACCCATGTGGATACTTCCACCGGAGTTTTGGTGAATCCAAAACCAATAGCTGAACTCGCCAAAAAACACCATACGCTTTCAATTTTGGATGGCGTGTGTTCTGTTGCAGGTGAAGAAATCCGACAAGAGGAATGGGGAATTGACGTTGTTTTAACCGCCTCCCAAAAAGCGGTTGGTGTTCCTCCTGGTTTGGCCTTACTGGTAGTTTCCCAAAAAGCCTTAGAAGTATTTAATAACAGAAAAACTCCTGTGGGTAATTATTATGCCGATTTCAACAATTGGCTTCCAATTATGAAGGCATATGAAAGCAGGCAGGCTTCTTATTTTGGAACACCACCTGTAAACCTGATTGCAGCTTTAGAGGTGAGTTTGCTGCAAATTGTTGCTGAAGGAATGGATAACAGATTTTTGCGACACCAAAAAATCGCTTCCGCTTTTCGTGAAGCCATGATGGCATTGGGTTTGAAACTTTTACCTGTTCATAAAAACTTATCTGCCAATACACTTACGGCCGTTTATTTTCCTAAAAATACAACAGGGAGTATCTTTTTATCTCACATTGGAAAAAACGATGTTATTTTAGCCGGTGGTTTATTGCCTTCTCACAAAACGAAATATTTTAGGGTTGGACATATGGGCAGCGTAAACAATAATGACATTATTGCCACTATTGCAGCCATTGAAAGTGCTTTATCTGCAAGTAAATTTCCTTTCGAAATTGGAATAGGTTTAAAAACGGCATTGAAAATATTGAATGATTAGATAATTAGCCGATTAAATGATTTTGAATTTTGAATTTTG
>JAGXIN010000122.1 GCA_024635575.1 Flavobacteriia bacterium | reverse complement strand
GGATTTAATTTTGGAATTGGTGTTGTAAATGCGCCTGCATAATGCTGATTGATCAACCCGATATTGTTAGGCCCAAGAAGCGTTCCGCCGGCAGCATTTATTTCTTCAACAATTTGTTCTTCCAGCTTTTTACCTTCATCATCTTTTTCACCAAAACCCGCCGAAAATATAATAAATCCTTTGGTATTTTTTTGCTGCGTTAAAATTTGAACTGTTTCCAAAGTAAATTTTGCGGCGATGGCAATAATTGCAAGATCTACATTAGGAATTTCAGCAACATTTTGATAGCATTTGATTCCTTGCACTTCCGATTCTTTCGGATTTACGGCAAACAATTCACCTTTAAAATTGTGATCGATTAAATTCTTTAAAACGCTTCCGCCAGGCGTATGGATATTGTTTGAAGCCCCAATAACAACAATGCTTTTGGGGTTTAGTAATTCTTTGTTCAGCATAAATAAATTGGTGTTTAGGAAACTATTTCAGCGGCAATTTCTTTACCTTTTAAATAAGCTTCTAAGTTTTTTGCAACAATGCGTTCGCCTTTTCTTTCAAAAAGTGTGGCAATCGCCTTTTGAAAACTTTCATCGCTTAAAGGAATTAAAGAAGAAGCGGCACCCAATAAAACCATGTTGGTTGCTTTTGAATTACCCAAATCCTTTGCAATTTTCATTGCATTGATTAAAATATGGTTTTTATGCGATTTTATTTCATTGTATAGTGTTTCCAATTCAGGATAATTGCTGATATTTTCAAACGGATTGGAATCGGTAATCAAATAGCCGTCTTTTTTCAGAAAAGGCAAATAGCGCAACAATTCCATAGGTTCTACAGAAATAATCATATCTGCTTTTCCTTGAGGAATTAAATCAGAATAAATAGGTTTGTCTGAAATTCTCACATGAGATTGCACGGCACCGCCACGCTGACTCATTCCATGGACTTCAGATTGTTTTACGTTTAAATTGTTGTCCAAAGCTGCAGTGTCTAAAATGGCTGCGATGGTTAAAATTCCTTGTCCGCCAACACCTGCTAAAATTATATTTGTTTTTGTGCGCATATTATTAATTTATTGACACGTTTTTATATTCTTTTAATTTGTCTTTTTTCTCCTTCGGAAGTTGAACGCAAGGACGTTGCGCGATGATTACGGAAACACCTTTGTGATTTATTTCTTCTCGGATGATATCAATATTTTCCTGTAAATTTTTGTGCAATGGCGTAATCACTTTTAAATGATCTTCATCAAGACCTAAACCTTTACAAATTGAAATTAACCTTCCTGAAGCCGCTGAATCCTGTGCACCTGTCATCGCAATGGCCGAATTGTCTGAAATGATAACGGTAATCGGTGTATTTTCAATAATGGCATCCAGCAAACCTGTCATGCCTGAATGGGTGAAAGTGGAGTCACCAATAACGGCAATTGCAGGATGAATTCCTGCATCGGAAGCACCTTTTGCCATAGTGATGGAAGCACCCATTTCAATAAGGGTGTTGATGCTTTTATAAGGAGACAAAACACCCAATGCGGAACAGCCAATATCGCCGAATACTTGTTGATTTTCCGTTTCCTTTTTTAAGACATTAATAGCATCAAACAAATCATTATGTCCACAACCAACGCACAATTGCGGCGGTCTTCCTAAAACTACTTTAGGCAAATCTCCATTGAGCACGATGTCAAAACCTAAAGCGTTTGCAATATTGTCAGGATTTAGTTCGCCAACTCTTGGGATATCTCCGCTTAAGCGTCCGATTATTTTTCTGTTTTCACCTAAAAAGTCGGAAATGGCTTCTTCAATAAAAGGATAGCCATCTTCCAAAACCAATATTTTTTCACAGGTATCAAACAATTGTTTAATGGGGTTTTTAGGCAATGGATATTGCGAAATTTTTAAAATCGGATAAGGACATTCGCCATCTTCAAAATTTTCCATCAAATAATTATAGGCGATTCCTGAAGCGATAATTCCAATAGTTTTATTTGTGCCTTGATGGAATGTATTAAAGTCACTGTTTTCTGAAATTTTAAGCATATCAGGTTGAAGGTCAACCAAATTTTGGTATCGGCCACGCGCATGCATTGGAATTAACTGAAATTGAGTTGAAAGTTTTGGCAGATGAATGTTGTTTTGTGCCACTTTTTCACCAGTAATAACGCCGGCTCTTGAATGTGATAATCGCGTTACCATTCTTATCAGAACGGGCAATCCCAATTCCTCAGATAGCTCAAACGCATATTTTGTTATTTCATAACATTCTTGCTGGTTAGAAGGTTCTAATATTGGAATCATGGCAAATTTGCCGTAATAACGGGAATCTTGTTCGTTTTGTGAGGAATGCATTGAAGGATCATCGGCCACAACAACTACCAATCCTCCATTAATTCCTGAAACGGACATATTCATAAAAACATCTGCAGCCACGTTCAAACCCACATGTTTCATCACAACCATTGATTTTTTTCCGGCGTAAGACATCCCAAGCGCAGCTTCCATAGCGGTTTTTTCATTGACCGACCAAGAAGAATGAATATTTGATTCTTGTGCTATTTTCGACTTTTGAATGTATTCTGTTATTTCGGTGGAAGGCGTTCCCGGATAGGCGTAAACGCCAGAAATCCCGGCGTCAATGGCACCTTGTGCCAATGCTTCATTGCCTAATAGAAGTTTTTTCATAAATTTCAGTTATAAAATTGTAGTTATAATGTCACAAATTTATGAAAACGATTTCGTTTTTTGTATGATTAAAATCATTAGACGCTTATAACTTATTGACAAACAATATATTATATCTTTAACAAAAGGCTTGGATTGTTGGATATAAGTATTATAACCAGTCTTCTATTTTATTGAATTTACTGAAAAATTGAAAAAAATTTAAATATTTCGTATTTTTTTAACTGTGATTAGAATTATTATCCTGACTGTTTTTTTCTGGTTTAATAGATTTGTTTTTTCTGAATCACTCTAATTACATATCGAGGCCAACAGCAAAGCATAGATTAATATATGTAATCTATCAAGTTTCTCAATTCTAAAATTTCAATACTAAAATTTATTTAATTATTTAGCCCAATCCTCAATCCAACCCGATAAGGTTTTAACCCAATCGTCATTGTCATTTAAGCAGGGAATCATATTAAAATCCTCGCCACCATTTTCAATAAAGGAATGTTTGGCTTCCATGCCAATTTCTTCCAGAGTTTCCAAACAATCAGAAACAAAAGCTGGCGTTACCACCGCTAATTTTTTCACACCATTTGTGGCGAAGTTGTCAATGGTTTGGTCTGTATAAGGCTGTAGCCAAGGGTCGCTTCCTAAACGAGATTGAAAGGATGTGCTGTAGCTGCCTTCCTTCAAATTTAATTTTTCGGCAACATTTTTAGTGGTTTCATAGCACTGATGACGGTAACAAAACTCATGGGCCGCTGATGGGGTATTGCAGCAACTGCCGTCAATTGTGCAATGTGATTTTGTGACATCCGATTTTTTGATATGTCTCTCCGGAACGCCATGATACGAAAAAAGCAAGTGTTCGGGCTGTAATTTTGTCAATTCATTTTGAATGCTTCCGCTTAAAACTTCAACATAACCTGCTTTATTGTAAAAAGCGGGAACCATGGTCAGTTTTATGTTTGGAAAATGTTTTTTTACAATCTCCTTCGCTAAAACCTCTATGGTTTCTGTTGTTGCCATCGCAAACTGGGGATAAAGAGGAATCAGTAAAATTTCATCAATGCCTTGGTCGGCCAATTTTTGAATACCGCTTTTCATGGATGGATTTCCGTAACGCATAGCCAATTCAACCGGAATATCTGTAATGTTTTTTACCTTTTCATGCAATCTTTGGGACAGCACAATTAAAGGAGAGCCTTCATCCCACCAGATTTTTTTGTAGGCTGCTGCCGATTTTTTTGGCCGGGTATTTAAAATAATGCCTTTAACCAAAAAAGCACGAAGCAAATAAGGGACATCAATTACCCGTTTATCCATTAAAAATTCATCCAAATAGTTTCTGACATCTTTAGTGGAAGTGCTGTTTGGCGACCCTAAATTTACTAATAAAGCTCCTTTCATTATATATTGGTGTGATTATGATTTTGCAAATTGTTTTGGTGTAATTCCGAATTTTCTTTTAAATGCGGCGATAAAATGGCTCGAAGTGCTATAGCCTAAATGCGAAGCTATTTCATTTACATTTAATTGCTGTTCCTGCAGCAAGGTTTTTCCCAATTCCATTTTATAGTTTAATAAAAAAGTAAATACAGGAACGCCATACAATTCTTTAAAGCCTGTTTTTAATTTTTTGATGTTAAGCCCAACTTCCTTTGCCAAATCCGCAAGTGATGGCGGATTGTTCATATCCGAAAGAATCAGTTGTTTTGCCTGTTTTATTTTACTGGCAGTTTCTTCATTAGAAATATAAGGACAATTATCAGTTTCTTTTTCTGATGATTGACTGAAATAATAACTCAACAATTCATAAACCTTTCCTTTAATATAAATGGGCCTTAACAATTCATTTGTATGTTTTGTTCTTAGTTGGCTCAAAATTAATTTTATGGAAGAATTCATTTCTTTTGGCTCAATGATAGGGTTTTCTCCTTTTAAGCTGTTATAGTTAAATAAAGGCGTTCCGTTAATTGAAAATAAAGAATGAAAATGTTCAATGGAAATCAAAATGGCAAGTAATTCGGAATTTGGAGGTAGATTAATAAGGAGATCCATTTTCTCGTCTTTAAAATATACCATACAAGAGTTGCCTTCAGTTAAAGGCATCACACAATGTTCAAAATTAAAAGCAACTTTACACTCGTTGTTACAGCAAAAATAAATTTGAATATAATTATTGGTTAAAGAATACTTATAGAGTTCTATACTATCAGACAGGTTATTTAAATTAAAGACTTTAAAAGTGCCGGTTTCATTAAAAAGAAAATCGGAACTTTTGTCGATATTTTTGTAATTTTCAAGATTGGATTTCATGAGGTGTTTTCGCTAACGAACATTAATTATAAAACAAAAGTACTAATAAAAATTTATACAAAAAAATGATCAGATATGAAAAACTATGACATAAGTCATAGTTTTAAGGCCTTTATTTTTATGACATTTATCATACTTTTATTCAAAAACTTGTTATTTAGATATATTATAAATTACGAACGATAACTTATGTCGACAATTAAAGTACTTTTGCCGTTGTTTAGTAGTGAAATATAATTGTACTTTTGTCGATACTTATTGATAACACTAATTTTATGAGTCAAGAAAACACACCTACAAAATTATACAACGTAGGACTAAGTTATAAAAAAGCTGATGTAAAGGTGCGTGGCGCCTTCAGTGTAACTAAAGAGAATCAAAAATTATTATTAAAAGAGGCTAAAGAAAAGGGAATCGACGGGATTTTTATTCTGTCCACTTGCAATAGAACTGAAATTACAGGTTTTGCAAAACATCCTTTTGAATTAATTAGTTTATTGATAAAATATTCAAACGGAAGTGTTGAAGATTTTATAGAAGTCTCTAATGTTTATAAAAATAAAGATGCCGTAAAACATTTGTTTCATATTGGAACCGGATTGGATAGCCAAATCTTAGGTGATTATGAAATAGTTGGCCAATTAAAAGAATCGTTTAAACAAGCAAAAATAGCGGGGACAACCAACGCATATTTAGAGCGTTTAATGAATTTGGTTTTGCAGGCAAGTAAAGATGTTAAGAATAACACCCAGTTAAGTTCAGGAACAACTTCTGTAGCTTATGCAGCCATACATTATATTATGGAGAATATGGCTGACTATAATGAAAAGAAAATTCTTATTTACGGCTTGGGTGATATAGGGAAAAATACCTGTAAAAATGTATTGGGTTATACTTCAAACAAAAATGTGACTTTAATTAACAGAACCCACGAAAGGGCTTTGGAATTTAAAGCAATCCATCCTGAAATTTCTGTAAAAAATTATGCTGACTTAAGCGAACAAATAGCAGATACCGATATTTTAATAGTTTCTACCGGAGCAGATATTCACACAATAAACAAAACACATTTAAAAGAGGGTCAAGAATTATTGATTTTAGATTTATCATTGCCTGAAAATGTGGATATTTCTGTTAAAAATATTGATGGAATTACCTTGGTAAATGTTGATGAACTTTCAAAAATTACGGACAAAACAATTGAAACCAGAAAAAATGAAATTCCTGCAGCTGAAGCCATCATAGAAAAATATAAAGGTGAATTTAATGATTGGATGGAACAACGTAAATATGTACCGGCAGTAAATGCTTTAAAAGAATCCCTTCGAATAATTCAACACGACGAAATTGATTTTCATTCCAGAAAAATAGATGGTTTTAATGTTGAACATGCAGAGTTCGTCACAAACAGAATGATTCAAAAAATTACCACGCAATTTGTTAAACATTTAAAAGACGAAGAGACCTCTGTTGATATAAGCATTAGCGTTATCAGTAAAATGTTTAATATTAAAGAGTTATGCTTAAATGAGAATGATTAGAATTGGAACTAGAGCGAGTCAACTCGCACTTTGGCAAGCAAATTTAGTTAAAACACAACTTGAAAAATTAGGACACAAAACACAAATTATAGAAGTATCATCAACCGGCGATGAGGTTTTAGATAAGCCATTGCATCAAATAGGCGGTTTTGGTTTGTTTACAAAAACGCTTGACAATGCGATGCTTAGAGGTGAAATTGATGTTGCCGTTCACTCTTTGAAGGATGTTCCAACTGATTTACCTGAAAAAATCACACAAGTTGCTGTTTTGGAAAGAGCAAATATCTTTGATGTTTTGGTACTTAAAAATAATGCAGATTTTTTAAAAAATCCTGAAAGCGCGATCATAGCAACAGGTAGTTTAAGAAGAAAAGCACAATGGCTGCAAAAATATCCAGAACATACCATTACAGAATTAAGGGGGAATGTGAATACACGTTTGCAAAAACTAATAGACAATGATTGGAATGGAGCCATTTTTGCCGCAGCGGGATTGGAGCGTGTTGAATTACTCCCAAAAAATCATGTAATGTTAGACTGGATGATTCCTGCACCGGCACAGGGCGCCATCATGATTACCGCTTTAAAAGCTGAAACAGAACTACTTGAAATTTGCCGTCAAATAAATCATAAAGAAACTGAAATTACCGTTGGTGTTGAACGTCAATTTATGAAAACACTGGAGGGCGGCTGTACAGCACCAATTGGCGGAAACGCAAAAATAATTGGTGACACTATTTATTTTAAAGGTATCTTAATAGCCATTGACGGTTCAGAAAAAGTTGAAGTTGAAAAAACTTTAGCAATGAGTGAATGGAAAAGCTTGGGTAAAATTTGTGCTGAAGAAGTATTGAGTAATGGAGGGAAGAAATTAATGGAAAGCATAAAAGCTGAAATGAAGAAATAGATGAATACCAAAAAAAAAATCCTGTCAACCAAAAAACTTTCCATAGCACAAAAGGAACTTCTTAATAATTTTACTGTTGATGAAATTGAATTAATTGAGATTGATTATAACACTTCCATGAAACTACAAGTTCCAGTTAAGAACGCAATTTTTACAAGCAAAAATGCAGTTATCGGGGTTTTAAGCAAGTTTACGCCAGATGAATTACAATTTAAAAATGTGTATTGCGTTGGCGACAAAACCTCGCGATTTTTGGAAGACAAAAACATTAAAGTAACCATTAAAGCAAATTCCGCACAAGAATTGGCAGATGAGATACTACTGATTAAAGACATAGATGAAGTTCATTTTTTCTGCGGAAATTTAAGACGTAATGAATTGCCAGAAATTTTAGCCGAAAATAATATTAAGGTAAATGAAGTTGAAGTTTATTCAACTAATTTTAAATCTGAAAAAATTAAAAGCACTTATGATGGCATCCTGTTTTTTAGTCCATCATCAATAAAAAGTTATCTAATAGAAAATACAAATATCGAAAGCATTGCTTTTTGTATTGGAAATACCACCGCTTCTGAAGCTATCAATGATTTTG
>JAGXIN010000121.1 GCA_024635575.1 Flavobacteriia bacterium | reverse complement strand
GTCGCTTTTTGCTTCAACTACCTGTTTTACTTGATTTTTAGCCATATCAGAGTATTTGTAAAGCCACTTGTAAACCGATGTACGACTGACTTTATGTGTCTTACAAATATCTGAAACTGTAACTAAATTCTTTTCTATTTCTTCAACTCTTTTCTTTTTGAAATCTGAACTGAAGTAACGATTCTGTCTTAATCTCTGCTCTTCGTTGAAAAATCCGTTTATTTGCATAATGTTAACCTTTTTTATGGTCAACGTATTTCAGGCACTGACAGCAAAATTAAAAAAACAACAAATAAACAGTTAAACATCAAATTTCTTATTCAAGGGAAGCAGCGTATTCAATTAATTCGATTATTTTGGTTGCATAACCAAATTCGTTGTCATACCAGGAAATAATTTTATAAAAATTTGGGTTGAGTTCTAATCCTGCTGCTGCGTCAAAAACCGAAGTTTTTGGTTCCGAAACAAAGTCCTGCGAAACAACTTCATCTTCTGTATATCCCAAAATTCCCTTCAATTCATTTTCCGATGCTTTTTTCATGGCATCCTTAATTTCTTGGTAAGAAGTCGCTTTTCCCAAACGAACCGTTAAATCAACCAAGGAAACATCCGCAATAGGAACCCTTATCGCCATAGCCAATAATTTACCCTGTAACTCGGGAAGTATTTTAGTTACTGCGATGGCTGCATTTGTGGTGGTTGGAATCATGTTGTTTAAGGCAGATCGCCCTCGTCGCCATTGATTTTCCGGACCATCAACTGTTTTTTGGCTCGCCGTTACTGCATGAACAGTAGTTACTATTCCTTCAATGATTCCAAAATTTTCATGCAATACTTTGGCAATTGGCGCTAAACAGTTTGTAGTGCAAGAGGCATTTGAAAAAACAAGTTCGTCTTTAGAAAGTTTGGTGTGGTTAATTCCCATTACAAACATCGGAGCATCTTTTGATGGCGCTGAAATCACTACTTTTTTTGCTCCTCCTTTAAGATGTAATGCCGCTTTATCTCTATCAGTAAATAATCCTGTAGCTTCAATAACATAGTCGACCCCGACTTTCCCCCATTGAATATCTTCCGGATTTCTTTCGCAGGTAACCTGAATGGGTTTCCCGTTTACAAACATTGTTTTGTCTTTTACCTCAATAGTTCCTTTAAAACGTCCATGTATTGAATCGAATTTTAACATGTAGGCCAAGTAATCAATGTCAAGCAAATCGTTTATGGCGACTACTTCTATGTTTTCTTTATTAATTGCAGTTCTGAGAGCAAGGCGTCCAATTCTCCCAAAACCATTTATTCCAATTTTAACCATTGAATTTATGTTGCTGTTAATCTTCTATTTTCAATACATTCTTTCTACATAAAAGTAGCATCGACATTAATAAGAGATTGTTATTTTTTTAATTTAAATAGACATAATATCACTAACGCGCAATAATTCTTTGTCTATTTCATGATGGCCTTTCACTGCTTTTTCAAGTTCAATTGTTTCAACTTCATTATTGATTAAGCCCACCATTAAATTGGATTTGCCATCCAATAACAGTTCAACTGCCCTAACGCCTAACCTACTTGCCAAAACACGATCAAAACAGCTTGGAGACCCGCCCCTTTGCATATGACCCAACACTGAAACCCGAACCTCATATTGCGGTAAATTTTCTTCTACATAATTGGCCAGTTCGAATACATTTTTTCCGATTTTATCGCCCTCGGCCACCACCACAATACTCGATGATTTTCCAGATCGCTTGCTTCGTTTTAAGGATTCCAGCAATCGTTCTAATCCTAAATTCTCTTCCGGAATTAAAATCTCCTCAGCACCAGCTCCTACGCCTGCATTTAATGCAATAAACCCTGCATCACGCCCCATAACCTCCACAAAAAACAACCTGTTATGTGAACTCGCAGTATCTCTAATTTTATCTATTACCTGAACAATGGTATTTAAAGCCGTATCATATCCAATGGTATAATTTGTTCCAAAAATATCGTTATCAATTGTTCCCGGAATACCGATACAATGGAAATTATATTCTTTGTTAAAAACAATTCCTGCATTAAAAGTTCCATCACCCCCAATTAGCACTAAAGCATCTATCCCTGCATTTTTAAGCTGATCATAGGCTTTTTTCCTTCCTTCTTTAGTTCTAAATTCCTTAGAACGATCTGTTTTTAATATGGTCCCTCCTCTGTTTATGATATTGCTGACATGACGTGCCGAAAGTGGTTCAAAATCCCCTTCAATCATTCCCTGAAAGCCTCTATAAATACCAACACACTCAATTTTGTAATAAGTGCAAGCCCTAACAACTGCTCTAATTGCAGCATTCATTCCGGGAGCATCACCACCAGAAGTCAATAATCCTATTTTTTGTACTTTGTTTCCCATAAAATGAATGGCAAAATTATAATTAATTTTTAAATGAAAATTGTTTTATGCTTGCTATTATCCATGTTGTATGGCTACCATAAATTGGTTGGATATACACCGTTGTCCTTTAATTTTTGAATTTCGGAAGTCACATACTCTTTATCCTGTTTATAGGTTACCCCAAACCAGCGCGCATTAGATTTTAATACCTTCATGGTCGCTAATTTATGAACAATAATATGGTTGATTACCAATGGAATAAAAAATTCCGCTTTTGGTTCTTTGTAATTTTTAGACAGGAATTCTTCAAACAAAGATTCAGACAAGTCGAAGTATTTCGGCGTAAACCCGAAAAAGTTCATAGATACTGTAGTTTCTTCAGAAATCGGAATTAAAGCATCCTTTTCATCTTTAAACTTAAGTTTTCCATCAACTTTTTCAATATGTGTTCTTTCGGTAACACCTGTTAAAAAATCATTTTTATCTACGCTGCATTCCCCTCTTGATACAGATCCATAATTGGAAATGGTGTTTTTTAACACATAACCCATCATATTAAAATCGGCAGATTCCGTATCCATTTCTTTTAATGAATCAGCCATTACTTTAAAAGCTTCACTTCCATAAAAATCATCTGCATTGATTACCGCGAAGTTTTCTTTTACAACATCTTTGGCCATCAACAATGCATGACCTGTTCCCCAAGGTTTTTCACGATTGTTATCCCTATATTTTTCAGGGATATTTTCCAATTCCTGAAAAACATATTCCACTTCAATTTTACCTTCAAGTTTTTTGTCGAAAAATGCTTTAAAATCCGCTTCAATATTTTTTCTGATGATAAAAACAACTTTTCCAAATCCTGCCCGAATGGCATCATATATTGAAAAATCTAAAATAGTGTCTCCTTGTTCTGAAAAAGTGTCCAATTGTTTTAATCCTCCATATCGGCTGCCTACTCCGGCGGCCAAAATTACCAATGTTGGTTTATTCATTCTTTTTATTTTTTTTATTTATAAAATTTAATATTTCATCAACCTTTTCAACGGTGTCTAGAGGTTTTATACTGTCATTTGGGTTTTTCAGTTTTTTTCTTTTCAAACCTAATTTTTGAAGCAATTCATTGCCATTATCAAAATCTATCTGATAGGATAAACCTACACCTTGAGTATATCCTTCTTCTTCTTGTGAATATTGAATTTCGTTCTGGCGGTTAAATATTGATGACCGCAAGGTACCTTCTTCATTTAGCAAAAATTCAATATTGACTTCACCAATAATACTGGTCTGGTTGCTTGCACCCATAGGTACCCCCACCTTACCGTTAATAATTATTCTGTCATTTACCTGGTAATCTAAACCAATGGCCAGTTGGTCATCAATATTTAAATTGTCAACACTGCCTCTTTCACCCACGGTATACTCAGGTCTCAACTTAAAACGATTATCTCCCTGATTAAAAATATTATCAAAGGCGTTTGACAGGATGTCAAAACCGGTTCCGTACAAAGCAGTACTGCTGTTAACGCTTATATCGTTTTCATTATAAAAACTTCCCGAAACCAACAACGATATAAATTGAACAGTTTTATTGTTTAAATTATCGCTGTTTAATCTAAAAGACAGCTCTGAAGCCACCGTTGAACTTGCATTTGGAATTTCAATATCAAATTCTCTATTGGTATTAAATAATTCGCCAGAAAAACGTGTGATCAAATCGATAGGAATCTTCCTGTTTGAAGAAATATTATCCATTAAAGATCTCGGATTTGCCGATACCCTGTAAACAGCTTCAATATTAATATCGGCAGTTAATGGATTGCCACTCCAAGAAATGCTTCCGCCTTTTTTCACAATAAACGGTTTATTTATAAATCCGCCATATTTAAAATTATAAACGCCATTGTCCACGATAAAGTCTCCGTACATTTCAAACTTATCTTTGGTATCCAGTGAAATTTGTATGTTCCCTGTTCCGCTTCCTTTTAAATAACTGCCGGTTGCCTTATCTAAAACCATTTCAACAACGGCATCTTTAGTCACATCTATATTAAAATTTAAAGTCAATCCTTTTAGTTTCTCTGAAATAAATTCTCTTCTTGTCTTTTCGTTTTCTTCAGGGTTTTCTTTATTGACAAAACGAATTAACTGAGTAGATTCAACGGTTTTCACATCACTGATAGGAATTGTAAGGTGTGTGCCTCTTTTTGTTTTTCCTACAACATCAATCACCAATTTATCGGTTGGTCCATATATACTGGCATATCCTTCCATAAATCCAGTTCCGTAATAAACTGAACTTTCCTGTTCAACTGTATTTAGCACCAGCAAATTTTTGGTATTTACATTCAGGTTCAATCGCCATTTTTCAAAATTTTCATGACTGATGCTTCCTGTCAATTTTCCTCTGGTACTGTATTTTTTATCTTTAATTTGAACATCTTCAAGTGTAAATTTTTGATTTTTTAGCGAAATAACACTGGTTCCTTCAAAATCATAATCCACATTTAAATAAGGGAAATACAAACCGGCCTGATCTAAAAATAATTCTCCTTCCATAGTTGGATTATTCAACAATCCCGTTAAATGTGCATTTCCATAGGCAAAACCCCTAATATTTGAAAATACATCTTTTCCCAAGGGGCTAAATGCATCTAACTTAAATTCATTAAACTCTACCTGTACATCCAAAGTTGGATCTTTAGGCGTAAAATCAATGTCTCCCACTGCTGAAAGGTTGATGGAATTGTCTCTTTCCAATGAAATATCAACCCCATAATTTCTGATTGAATTTTTTCCTTCAACAGCAACCTTTAAATTTCCCTGATAAGAATTGTTGACGTTAAAATCTGCTATTGAAAAGTTTGCTGTTGGTTTTATGACATCATTTAACTGATTGTAATTTAAAGAACCGTTGATAATGCCTTTTAATTTTAAACTGTCGATTTCCGGAGTTATGGTTGCCAAATTCACATTTTCTAACTTAAATGTCAAATCTTTTGAAATGGTGTCTCTTATTTGTCCGAAAAATTCAATTTTTTGTTTTTTTGAGGTGATTAAAAAAGGACTGATGTCATATGTTTTTGTTTTACTGTCATACACCAGTTTATTGTCAAATTTGTCTTCAGGATTGATAATCCACTTGGTATCTTTAAGCGTGAAATTTGATTTTTGAAGCCCTATAACAGATTTGTTTTCATTGTTAAACGTATGATAAAATGCCAAATCATAACTTTCCGTATTGTTGTCTCCTCCTAAAAACTCAGTTCTAAAATACAAGGTGTCATTAAGCGTAATGTTCACCAATTGCAAATCAGATATATTGTAATTTTTTGTATTTATTTTAGCGACTGAAAGTTGCGTATTAAATAATGGATTTTTAGTATCGATTTGCAAATTCAGCGAATCAATCGTATTTTTAAATGCGATAATTTGTGGTGATTTAACGTTTAGCCTAAACAAATTATCATCCGAATTTAGATTGCCGCTAATGGATGTGTTTGCCGAAAGGCTTACTTGCGGATAAAATACTTCTAATATTTTGTTGTGAATTTTAAATTTAAAATCCAGCTCCTGACCAGCTGTCACCTCAAAAGGTTTGTAGTTTGAATAAATGCTTCCTAAGGCATTTTTTGTTAATACAACCAATTCCCCAAACTTAAATTTACCTTTTAAATAACCATTTACAATTTCGGTTGAATTCACAGTTATTGTCCTGATATCACCTTCAAAAGCAGAAGTTACATTGAAATCATTAAAGTAATAATTGTCTTTTTGATTGATGTATAATGCGTTTTTAAAATCAATAACACCCGTTAAATCATCAAATGTATTTCCTGAAACTTTTATTTCAATATTGCCTTTAACTTTAGATATGCTGTCTCGTTTAAAAAGGTTTAAGGTATTTAAATCTAAATAATCAATCGTTGTTTTAAAATTGAATGTATATCTTTTTTTAGAAAAATCGGCCAATCCTTTAAAGTTCAACTTAATATTATCATCATTTACTTCTATTTCACCATCAAAATGTTTGTTTTTCACAACGCCATTAATATCAATATTGGTATAAGTGTAGCCTCTATATTGTTGTTTGGATATTTGTCCTTTTACTGAGGTATTCATTTTTTCTAAGGTAAACCCTTTTCCATCAACATCACCTTCCATAGATAGTTGGCCAATTAAAGAATCATTTAAAATTTCACCCAATTCAAAATCAATAATTTTCAAATGGCCAAAATATGAAGCATTGTCAATATTGCCAATATTGGTCATTTCCAAATCTGTGATCAGGTTTCCAATATCCGTTTGCATCGAGATGTCTGTATCAATTAAATCTCCAGTAACATAGGCAAAGCCACTTACAGTAAATTGACCTAATTTTTTAAATACAGAAGGGAGTTTTTCTCCCAATAAGTTAGGTAGCAGGGATTTTAAATGGTTATAATTTGACGTTAATCTGGTTAAATCAGCGGCCATTGAAAACCCATTTTCCTGATTAAATGAATTTTTAAAATGCAGCGTCCCATTAATAGCAGCTTGTTTATCAGTTGTCAAATTTAGATTCTCAACCTTAAAATCATTCAGATTTCCAACTATTTTTGTTGAAAAATGAAGCACATCATTTGAGCCCAATTCATTATAAAACTTTTTTAAATCCAGTAACGACAGATCTGCTTTTTTAACATCGGCATTTAACGTTACTTTATTGACAAAATCGGAGAAATCCTCTCTAACATAGGTGAATTTTATATCGGCAGAAATGGCCGAATTTTCTGTTTCTAATTGGGTATTCAAAAAATTCATGGCTGTTTTTGAATAGGTAAAATTGCTCGAAAGGCTTTGCACTTCAATATTCCTGTTATCAATAAAATTAAGTTTATTGATATCAGCATAAACATTTGGACCATCAATTTTAAAATTATTGGCGCTTCCGTTAATTTTCTTAAAAAATAACGGCTCGTCATTTTCCTTATTTTCATCAAACAACGAAAAATACCCATCCAACAATTTTAACCTGCTTGAAGTCAGCAAAAAACCTGAAGGTTTTGTGGGAGTTGTGCCATCATCAAACTTATTTATGAATATTGTAAAAGCATCATCTTCCTCGCCTTTATAAGTTTTCATATTTAATATAAACTTCTCTAAAGAAAATTGACCAAAATTTAATTTTCCGTTTATCAAATTTCTATAACTCAAAACAGATGTTGTTAAATTCTGAACATAAATTAAGGTATCCGCATGATGATCTTTTACCAACACTTCATTTAATTCAACGTTTCTCAAAGAGGAAATATTAACCCTTTCAACGGTTATGTCAACATTATAATCTTTTCTTAAAAAATCGGTAGCCATTTTCCCCAACCGCGTTTGTACGGATGAAAGAGACAGCAAGAAACTTACCAGTGCCAATAAAATCACCAGCACAAGCAGTATTTTTACAACTATTTTTTTAATTCGTTTGATAAGCGTTAAATTTGCATTTTAATGGCAATTTTCGTGCCTTTATTTGTTACTGATGGTCAAAAATAAATCTATATATATCCTTGGTATTGAATCGTCTTGCGACGATACCAGCGCTGCCGTAATTTGCAATGGCAAAGTTCTGACAAATGTTGTTGCAAACCAAGAAATTCACGCCAAATATGGAGGCGTTGTTCCCGAATTGGCTTCCCGTGCACACCAACAAAATATTGTTCCTGTAATTCAGCAAGCAATTCAACAAGCAAATATCGACAAAAAAGACATAAATGCAATCGCTTTTACGCGCGGACCCGGATTAATGGGTTCTTTATTGGTTGGAAGCTCTTTTGCGAGGTCACTCTCACTGGCTTTAAACATTCCGCTAATTCCTGTAAATCATATGCAGGCGCACGTTTTAGCGCATTTTATTGAAGACGAAAATCAACAAAAACCGCCTTTTCCTTTTTTATGTTTGACCATAAGTGGCGGACATACACAAATTGTAAAAATTACGAGTTACTTTACTATGGAAGTGATTGGCGAGACATTGGATGATGCTGTTGGGGAAGCTTTTGACAAATCAGCAAAAATTCTCGGATTGCCTTATCCCGGAGGCCCTTTTATTGATAAATATGCAAAACTTGGAAATCCAAACACTTTTCATTTCTCCAAACCAAAAATGGCTGATTTAAATTTTAGTTTTAGCGGATTAAAAACAGGAATTCTCTATTTTATTCAAAAAAAGGTAAAAGAAAATCCAAATTTTATTGAAGAAAACCTTAACGACATTTGTGCCTCCATTCAACGCACCATTGTTGAAATTTTATTCGACAAGATTGAAAAAGCGGTTGAATTAACCGGAATTAAACATATTGCCATCGCAGGCGGCGTGAGTGCAAATTCTGAAATTAGGTCGACCTTAAAAGCGACTGAAGAAAAATTTGGCTGGAAAACCTATATTCCAAAATTTGAATATACCACTGATAATGCTGGTATGATTGCCATTGTGGGCTATTTAAAATATTTGGAAAATGATTTTTCAAATGAAAACACCAAAACTACCGCCAGATTGAAAGTAAATGAAAATTAGGTAAATAAGTACTTAAAGTGCCTAGAGTTTGGAGTGCTAGCGTTGTTTTATATTTAGGTTCATTTCATGTTCTTTTTTTAGTGCCTAGAGTACTTAAAGTTTGGAATGACTATAGTTTGGAGTGACTAAAGTTTGGAGTGCCTAGAGTTGTTTTATTTTTAGGTTCATTTCATGCTCTTTTTTTATTGCCTAGAGTACATAAAGTTTGGAGTGACTAAAGTTTGGAGTGCCTAGAGTACTTAAAGTTTGGAGTGACTAAAGTTTGGAGTGCCTAGAGTTGTTTTATATTTAGGTTCATTTCATGTTCTTTTTTTAGTGCCTAGAGTACTTAAAGTTTGGAGTGATTATTTAGTCCGAATGTTATAGTCACTATAACACTACTATAACACTATGTATGGAGTATGTATGGAGTATCCTCCCTTTTGCCTCCCATGAGCCACTGTTTTGACTGGTGTTGTGCTCGTTAAAATGACCCGTACTAAAATAACTATACAGTTTGACAAATAAATCCTGAGAAAATTCCAACAAGAAAGGTCGCCTATTTTGCAGCTTTTCTTGTTGTTGTTAATTTGTTGATACG
>JAGXIN010000120.1 GCA_024635575.1 Flavobacteriia bacterium | reverse complement strand
TCATAATCCAATTCCAAATAATTGTCATAAAAAGCTGTATTTTGTTCAGGATCCAATACTTCCAACATGGCAGAAGACGGATCTCCATTATGACTTGATGAGCCCATTTTATCTATTTCATCCAGCACAAAAACAGGATTTGAAGTGCCTGCTTTTTTCATATCTTTAATTATACGACCCGGCATAGCGCCAATATATGTTTTTCTGTGACCACGAATTTCAGCTTCATCACGCAAACCGCCCAAAGACATGCGAACATATTTTCTTCCAATCGCTTCTGCAACTGATTTTCCCAATGAAGTTTTACCAACACCTGGAGGGCCATATAGACAAATGATTGGCGATTTCATATCTCCTCTTAATTTCAACACCGCCAAATGCTCAATAATTCGTTCTTTTACTTTTTCTAATCCGAAATGGTCTCTGTCTAAAATCCGTTGCGCACGTTTTAGGTCGAATTTGTCTACTGAAAATTCATTCCAGGGCAATTCAAGCAATAAATCCAAATAATTTCGCTGTATAGAATATTCTGCGGCCTGTGGATTCATTCGTTGCAAACGTCCCAGTTCTTTATTAAAAGTTTCTTTAACTTCTTCATTCCATTTCTTTGCTTTCGCCATTTCGCGCATTTCTTCCAATTCTTCATCAAATGAAACACCGCCCAGTTCTTCCTGAATTGTTTTTAATTGCTGATTTAAATAATATTCACGTTGTTGCTGATCCATATCAGAACGTGTTTTAGACTGAATATCATTGCGCAAAGCCAATCTTTGCAATTCGGTATCCATCTTTTTTAAAGTCAACAATGCCCTTTCCTTCAAGTTATCAGATTGCAATAATTCTTGCTTCTCTTCCACTTTCAGATTCATATTTGAAGAAACAAAATTGATTAAAAACGGATTGCTTTCAATATTTTTAATGGCAAATGTGGCTTCAGAAGGCAAGTTCGGATTCTCTTTAATAATACGAACGGCCATCTCCTTTATGGAATCCACGATTGCGTCAAATTCAGGCTCTTTTTCTTCTTTACGGTCTTCAATACGTGGTTTTGTGGTTGCCTGTAAATAAGGTTTTTCCTGCACAAAACTGTCAATTTCAAACCGTTTTTTGCCCTGGATAATTACTGTTGTATTTCCGTCAGGCATTTTAAGCATCCTTAAAATACGGGCTACGGTACCTACTTTATAAATATCAGTGGTGGTAGGGTCCTCAACACTTTCATCTTTTTGGGCAACAACACCAATAATTTTATTTCCTTTATAGGCTTCTTCAATCAACTGAATTGATTTGTCACGACCAGCGGTAATTGGAATCACAACACCCGGAAATAATACCGTATTGCGCAAGGGCAATATTGGCAGAACAGACGGAATATCCTCATTATTTATTTCTTCTTCATCTTCTGGAGTCATCAATGGAATCAAATCAGCATCCTCATCTAACATATGCTGTAATGACAGATTGTCCAGTTTAAAAATTTTCGATTTACTCATAGTGCTATATTGGGTCATTATGTCATTAATAATTTCTTAAATTAAAAAATTATTTATGCAAAATTAATTTATTTTTCTGGTTATCAATAATTTATAAAGATAACAACTACGTTATCTCTTAATAAATTTCAATTGTTATGCCAAAAAACCTATTCAACCTGATTATTTTTTTAGTAATTTTAAATAAAAGTGTAACATTTTAAAAATAATGATGTCTTTTTATTAGAAATCGATTTTGAACATAGTGAATCAAAATATTAACCAACTTTTAGAACGTTGTAAAAAGGGTGATACCAAAGCACAATTTGCAATTTATAAACTTTATTATAAAGCGATGTATAATACAGCTTTTAGAATTGTGAACGATTCTTTTGAAGCGGAAGATGTAATGCAGGAATCGTTTTTATCTGCTTTTACAAAATTAGATACCTTCAGCGAACAGGTAACTTTTGGTGCCTGGCTGAAAAAAATAGTGATTAACAAGAGTATTACCTCATTAAAAAAGATGCATAAATTTGAAAAGGTTCCTCTTGAAAAAGTTACCGTAAAAGAAATTGAGGAAGATTCTTCCGATTATAGCAAACCGAATGCAGGTGAAATTTTAAATAAACTATCAGCGCTTAAAAATAATTATAAAGTGGCGTTGACCTTAAATTTAATTGAAGGGTATGATTGTGAAGAAATTGCTCAAATTATGGAAATCAGTTATGAAAATACTCGAACTACCATTTCAAGGGCAAAAAATAAATTAAGACAACTTTTATCTGAAACTTATGCAAGATAATTTAGAAAATATTTTTAAAGAATTCCAAAATCAATTTGATGTTGAAGAGCCAAATATTGGCCATTTCAAAAGATTTGAAGAAAAATTGAATAAAGGCACAAAGCCAAATATTCTTTTTAAACTATGGCCACTCATTGCCATCGCGGCTTCCATAATTTTAATCTTTGGTATTTGGGTTGGGGCATCATTTTCGAAATCAGGAATGGAACTGGCCAGCATTTCTTCAGAGATGGGAGAAACCCAAAATTTCTTTGTGGCAACCATTGAAAAAGAACTTGCAACCATTGAAAAAGAAAGAAATCCCGACACGGAACAATTAATTTCTGATGGATTGCAACAATTAAATAAACTCGAAGAAGAATATCAGGCACTTACTTTAGAGCTCAAAGAAAATACCACCGATAAAAGAATCATTTACGCCATGATTTCTAATTTTCAACAGCGCATAGAAGTGCTACAAAATTTATTAATCCAAATAGAAGATGTTAAACAATTAAAAATACAAAACAATGAAAAATACAGCTAAACTTTTTCTTCTTTTTTTACTAATTCCACTGGCTATTTTTGCTACGGAAAAAAAAGGAAAATACACGAAATCTAAAGTCATTGACAAAACATTTAATGTCACCAAAGAGGCCACTTTAAACGTTTCAAATAAGTATGGAAATATTGATATTGTAACCTGGAATGAAAATAAAATAGCTGTAACCGTAAAAATTACGACCAACGGTGATGAGGAAGACAAAGTTCAAAAGCGTTTAGAGGAAATTACTGTTGAATTCGATTCAAATTCAACATATGTTTCCGCAAAAACAATGATTGAAAAAAGTTCAGCTTCCTGGAATTTGTGGGGAAAGGATAACAATGTAAATATGGAAATTAATTACCAAATTAAAATGCCCTTAACCAATAATGTGAATTTAACCAATGATTATGGGGGAATTAACCTCAACAAACTGGAAGGAAGCGCAACCATCAATTGCGATTATGGCAAAATAAATATCGGTGAATTATTGAATGTTTCAAACAGCATTCATATCGATTATACCAACAATTCAACGATTTCATATATAAAAGGCGGCACGGTAAACGCTGATTATTCGACGTTAAGAATTGACAAATCCGATAATATCAATTTAAAAGCGGATTATTCACACCTGGCCTTTGGAACAATTAATCGATTAAATTATTCATGTGATTATGGCAGCTTAAAAATTGAAAATGCCAAAAACATTAGTGGAGCAAGCGATTATATGAATTTAACCATTGAAAAACTGCTAGGTTCCGGCGTATTCAATCTGGATTATGGTTCCTTAAAAATTGAGGAATTGGGTCAGCATTTAAACGAATTGAACCTAAAATCGTCCTACACCCATGTAAAATTAGGTTTGCATCCAAATGCTTCATTTGATATTACAGCTGCATTAAGTTATTGTGGATTTAAGTACGGCGATCATTTTACATTCAATAAGGAAATTGAAAAATCCACTTCAAAATATTATGAGGGTTATTACAATTCGCCAGATTCAGGCGCCCAAATTTCAATAAAATCCAGTTATGGAAGTATTTCTTTTAACAATTAAAAACAAAAATATGAGAACATTTATTAGTATTTTGACATTATTAATTATTAGCTCCAACCTAAACGCTCAGGTATTTACTAAAAATATAAAAGGAAACGGAAAGCTTATTACAGAGAACAGAAGCCTCTCCGATTATGATAAAATTGGTGTCGCAGGTTCTTTTGATGTCATATTGGTAAAAGGAAAAGAAGGCGCTATTTCCATTACAGCTGATGAAAATTTAATGGAATACATTGAAACCGAAGTTAAAAATGGCCATTTAAAAATTCAGCCAAAAAAAGGTTTTCAGTTAAGATCAACCAAAACTATTGTAATCAATGTTTCTTTTGAAATGGTTGATGCTATTTCATTGGCAGGATCGGGGAATGTGCGTTCAAAAGATATATTAAATTCTTCGGATTTAGATTTAGATCTGGCTGGATCCGGGACATTGGATTTGCCGGTTTCAACCAAAAATCTGACTTCACAAATTGCAGGATCAGGCAACATCAAACTATCAGGAAATTCTGATGTTCTTCATTGTGAAATTGCTGGTTCCGGAAACATGGAGGGTTCTGATTTAAAAGCAACTGCTTCCCATATAAATATTGCCGGATCGGGGAATGTGAAAGTCCATGCAGTTTCTGAAATCCATGCCAAAATTGTTGGTTCAGGAGATGTCATTTATACCGGAAATCCGACTATTGAAAAATCAAAATCTATTGGATCAGGATCAATTAAAAAGAAAAGTTAATTCATAATAAATATTAAAAAAACCAAGCAAATTGCTTGGTTTTTTTAATATTATTCTATTTCTATCTGGTATTTGCCCAATAGACCTATGACACCCTGCAAGGAAAATTTGGCTTTTTTTATCCGATTTATTTCCAGGTCAATGCTATAATTAAATGAAGTTCTAAAATCGGTTTTTTCTAAAATTGTAGTCTTAAAAATGCTTCCAATTAAATCACAATTGTTGAATGTTGAATTGGTTAAATCGGTCTCAGAAAAATCAACTTCCTGAAGTTTGCATTTGCTAAATTTGGTGTTTTTAAGTTTCAGTTTATAAAATGAAACGATGTTTAAGTGACACTCTTCAAAGCTAAGTGCCAATAAAAAAGCATTGCAATCATTAAAATGAAGTCCCAATAATTTACAATTTTTAAAAATTACTGATCTAAAGGATGTGTTTTTGAAATAAGTCATGCTAAAGTTGCAATTCATAAATTCACAGTCGATAAAAGTAATCCCCGAAATATCAGCGTTCAAAAACAGGCAATTTCTAAAAGAACAACCATCATATTCTCCTTTGACCAGTTGTACTTTTGAATAATCGATTTTTTCAAAGACTTCATTTTCAATAAAATCGTTCATAGTTTAGCAATCTTCAAGCTTATTTAGTTTCCTCTTTTGTTTTACGAAACATAAAATACAGACCCATAATAATAAGTGGAATGCTTAAAACCTGTCCGGTATTAAATCCGAACATCCAATTTTCACCACCTTCAACCTGTTTTTCCTTAAAAAATTCAACAAAAAACCGAACCGACCAAAGCAGCGCAAAAAACAATCCGAAAAGATAGCCTGATTTTTTCATTTTATCGGTTTTCCAGTACACAAACCATAGGATCAGAAATACGAATAAGTAGCCAACTGCCTCATAAATTTGTGTGGGATGGCGCGGGAAATCTTCTCCCAATCTTCTAAATATAAACCCATAATCTGAGTTTGTCGGTTTTCCAATAATTTCAGAATTCATTAAATTCCCCAACCGGATAAAAACACCTGCAGCGGCAACGGGAATGGTAATTCTGTCTAAAATGAAAAGTATTGGTTTTTTCAACACCTTTTTACTGTAAAAATACATGGCGGTAATAATCCCAATAACTGCACCGTGACTTGCCAAACCGGCATAACCCGTAAATTGAAATTTCGGCGAAAAACGGACAGGAAGCAAGACTTCCAATGGTTTTCTGAATAAAAATTCAGGTTCATAGAATAGAAAATGCCCAATTCTTGCACCTACCAGCGTTGCTATGATGGTATAAATAAATAAAGAATCTAATTTTTCAATCGGAATATTGTCATTAATGAATATCTTTTTCATTAAATACAGTCCCAACATAAAAGCAATGACAAACATTAAACTGTAGTAACGAATGGCAAATGAGCCAATTTTAAAAATTTCGGGTGCAGGATTCCAATCTATTTGAAGTAACATCATTGTTGTTTTGTTGTTTATGTGTTTAAATGTTGAATTGTGTAATTGTGTAATTGTGTAATTGTGTAGTTGTTGATTTGTTGATTTATTTAGTCGTTTATTTTTACAAATTTAGCTTTTTTATTAAAATCCCAGTGCGCCATCTGGCTCATCGCTAAGGAACCGGGTCATGTCCGTGTCCACCCCAAGGGTTGCAACTGACAATTCGTTTAATAGACAACCAGCCTCCTTTAAAAATTCCATGCTTTTTTAGGGCTTCCAAAGTATACTGAGAACAGGTTGGCGAGTATCGGCAACTTGGCTGCAAGAAAGGCGAAATTGCAGCCTGATAAAACCGCACCAGCCAAATAAATGGAATTGCCAATATTTTAGTGATTTTTTTCAATTTATGGAAAATGTCGTTCCTTCTTTTCCATCTTTTAGCTGTATTCCAATAGTGGCGAGTTCATCGCGAATTTTGTCGGAAAGTGCCCAATCTCTATTGTCACGAGCTTCTTTACGCATATTGATCAGCATGTCAACAACGCCGTTTAATTTATCGGAAGCGTTTTGTTCCAGGTTATTTTTTAGCCCCAAAATATCAAAAACAAAAGTATTCATGGTGTTTTTTAATTCCTCAAAATCAGGTACCGAAATGGTTTCCTTTTTTTCAACCAATAAATTAACATATTTCACCGCTTCAAATAAATTGGCGATTAGCACCGGACTGTTAAAATCATCATTCATCGCATCGTAACATCCTTGTTTCCAATCACCTATATTGATGGTTGACACCTTACCAACTTCAATATTTTTAAGATTCTTTAAGGCTTCCATTAGTTTGATATAGCCTTTTTCAGCAGCTTCCAAAGCATCGTTGGAGAAATCCAATACGCTGCGATAATGTGCCTGCATCATAAAAAATCTTGTCGCGCTTGGCGAAAATGCCTTACTTAATATATTGTTTTCACCAGTAAAAATTTCATTTGGTAAAATATAATTCCCTGTTGATTTTGCCATTTTTTGGCCGTTCAAAATGAGCATATTTGCATGCATCCAATAATTCACCGGATTTACCTGATTTTTCACTTTTGATTGTGCAATTTCACATTCGTGGTGTGGAAATTTCAAG
>JAGXIN010000019.1 GCA_024635575.1 Flavobacteriia bacterium | reverse complement strand
TGGCACCGGGAAAGTGATGTCTTCTATAATAACTGTTGTTCCAATTTTTCTGATGGCACCAATTGTTGGAAACAATCCTTTTCTAATTTTCCAATATTTATTGTACAAAGAAGGGTCATCAGTAAATTTGAAAGGCAATTCTGGTTTTATGTGTTTTATGGAATTTTCAATTTCTTGGATTTGTGCCAGTAATTGTTCCTTATTGGGTGCAACAGTTTCAACCAAAACAGCTGAAGCACCAGCACTTAATATTGGAAGGTAATCTGGCACTCCTTCCATTTTTTCAACCGATCTCAAGCTGGCCCTATCCATAAGCTCTACAGCAGCAACCGGCTCCGATTTCAATATTGAAACAACATTACA
Organism: Flavobacteriia bacterium; assembly: GCA_024635575.1. Classification (GTDB taxonomy): domain Bacteria; phylum Bacteroidota; class Bacteroidia; order Flavobacteriales; family Flavobacteriaceae; genus Lutibacter. The sequence continues at coordinate 31,918 of JAGXIN010000019.1, read as the reverse complement.
GGCCATTTCAATATTTTCAAAAATCATTAATGCACTCGCTTTAAATGGATGATCGATTACTGTATTATATGTAATTTCAGCGATCATGCCCAATGTTCCTTCGGAGCCTATCATTAAATGGGTAATGACATCTATAGGATTTGTATAATCAATCAAGGCGTTTAAACTGTAACCTGTTGTATTCTTCATTTTGAATTTATGATGAATACGATCAACCAGTTCCTGATTATTTTGGGTTTTTTTAATTATTTGAACTACTTCCTTATAAATAGCAACGTGATGAATTTTAAACTTCTCTATATTTTCTGGATCATTGGTGTCAAGTAAAAAACCATCATGAAATATAATTTTTAAACTCGCCACTGTTTTATAGGAGTTTTCCGATGTGCCGCAACACATGCCACTGGCATTGTTGGCCACAATACCTCCAATCATTGCAGAATTAATTGATGCCGGATCTGGTCCAATTTTACGCCCGTAAGGTTTTAGGAGCACATTGGCTCTTGCACCTATAACACCAGGTTGCAGTTTTATGCGATTTCCGTTTTCAATGACTTCGTGGTTGGTCCAATATTTAGACGTTAGAATAAGGATAGAATCAGAAATAGCTTGTCCTGATAAACTGGTACCTGCCGCCCTAAAGGTGACAGGTAAGTTTAATTTACTGGCTTCTTCAAGCAAAAAGGATATTTCTTCAATAGATTTAGATTGAATTACAATTTTCGGAATCAATCTGTAAAAACTAGCATCCGTCCCATAAGCTAATGTGCTGGCTTTATCGGTGTATATTCTATCGGAACTAATTTTTTTAGATATCTGCTCAAAAAATAATATGTATTTTCCTTCTAACATAAATGATTTTTTATAGGGAACTCAGATAAACTGTTAGTTTATCAGTGATGTCCAATCCATACAACATGATTAAACCAATAATTCCGGCAAAAATCACGTAATAAATTGTTGGCAAAATGGTTCTTCTCAGCACAATGCCTTCTCTTCCAAGCATACCAACAGTTGCTGAGGCAGCTACAACATTATGAATAGCAATCATATTTCCTGCTGCGGCTCCAACAGCCTGCAATGCAACCATAACCGAACCTGTCAATCCTAAATTTACTGCAGTTGAAAATTGGAATTGCGATAGCATCATATTGGAAACGGTATTAGAACCAGCGATAAAGGCTCCTAAAGCTCCTACCGAGGCTGCAAAAGCCGGGTAAATTCCTCCCATTGTATCTGCAACCCATTGTGCCATTGCTATTGGCATACTTGCGTAATCGTTAATGTTTACACCTGAGTTGATTAAGATTCTAACCATAGGAATTGTAAATACCAAAACAAATCCGGCACCCAAGAGCGTTTTGGAGGATTCTCCTATAGCATTAGCCAATTCTTTTGGCTTCATATTGTGCAAAAAATAAGTAATTAAAACAACCATTACCATAATTCCGCCAGGCAGATACAATGGAGAAAATGAGGCATTTATACCTGTTTCTCCCAAAATATCTTTAATTGATATGGTCACATATTTCAGAGCTGAATTAATTCCTAGTGCCGGTATTCTGCTCATAACCAAAAAGATAGCGACTAAAAGGTATGGCAACCAAGCTCTTGACAATGATATTTTTGAACTTTTATCTGTTAAGCTGCTTAATTTTAAATCCAAGTCGCCCATCCAAGTAGAAGGCCAATTTTTTGCAGGCTCAAAATCCCAGGTATCTTTGGGGATTAAAAATTTTGCTTTAGCGGCTGTAACCACAATTACCAATCCTACAAGAGCTCCAATAAGTGAAGGAAACTCCGGACCTAAAAATACACCGGTTAATGCATAAGGAATTGTAAAGGCCAATCCTGCAAAAATAGCGAAAGGAGCAATAGACAAACCTTCAGACCATGATTTATTTTTACCAAAATATCGTGTTAAAACCATGCACATAAATAAAGGAATGAATGTTCCTATAATCCCATGAATAATGGCAACTTCAGAAGTGATTAATTGTAAAAATTGATCCCAATTGGTTCCGGCAGCCACTAATTGCGCATCTAACGCACTTGTCTTTAAGCCCGTGGTCACCCCAATTACAATAGGTGTTCCCACAGCACCAAATGATACTGGTGTTGACTGAATCATCATGCCAATAATAACAGCTCCTAATGCAGGGAAACCCAATCCTAGCAATAATGGTGCGGCAATTGCGGCCGGCGTTCCAAAACCTGAAGCACCTTCAATAAAACTTCCAAATAACCAGGCAATAATAATTACCTGAACACGTCTGTCGGTACTTATATTGGTAAAACCAGCCCGAATAACTTTTAAAGCCCCGGAATGTTTAAGGGTATTTAATAATAAAATAGCTCCGAAAATAATCCATAAGATAGAGGCTGTCACTCCCAAGCCTTCTAAAGTGGATGCGACAATCCTGTTTATGGGCATTCCCCAAGCATAATATGCGATGATAATTGCCACTAATAATACAAATGGCATTGCCCTTTTTGCAGGCCATCTTAATCCAACTAGCAATATGCCAGCTAAAAGGATTGGAAAGAAAGCCAAAAAGGCTTGGATTGATAAACTCATAATAAAGTATTTATTGGTTAATATTAATTTGGTTCTTATTTAGCACACTGTTAATAGATATAAATAATATAATAAGGTCGATAATTATTAAATTATATTCCTCAATTTTAATTTTCACATTATATGCTTAAATACAATAAGTTAATGTTGAAAATGCATACTGAAATCAATAAAAAGTCTACGATGGTGATATCTTAAAAAAATGAAGTCTCCTATAGTCTTAAATTTTAAATTATATTTACACAAATCAACTTTTCTTTGTTATTTTGACAACATTAAAAGCATTTAAATGTGATAAAATAATGACGAAAACGTATTCGTAAAATATTTTATCAAATGTATTTAGAATTATAAGTATGGAAAAGAAGATTATTTGCATATTGTGATATTAAATTTGCATAATGTTCATTTTAATAAAAAAGTCACATGGATCTTGAAATTTATTTACACAATCACCAAATTTTTTTCAATACTTAATTTTACTCTAAAGCTTTGTGTTGATGCTATTATCACTGGGGGTGTGATGGTTTAATTTTAGTTTATGCAGCAGACAATCTTGCAATTGGCATCCTAAAATTTTTTCAAAGTGCTATTTTTATCGGTAGTTTTGTCACTTAATTTAAAAACTCTTTTTTTTACATCTTAAGTGATTTCTTCTATTTCATTTTATTTAATTTGAAAGTATCCCATAATTCACTAGCAAATCGAATTGAAATGAAAGACAAATTGGCTTGTATAAATAAATCCATCAAAAATTATTTTTGATTAAATTCTAATGATTTCAATATGTCATTTAGAAGGTATTCTTTTTTAACTTGATTTGTTTACAATTTCAACCAATAATATTGATGAATATAGGTGTCTATTTAAATATGTTACTAAAAAAGGCAATAAGAAATATAATTCTATAGAATTATATTATGTTTAAATAAATAGTTATATTTTTGCTATATTTATAATATAAGAAACACAAGATAGTGATTATTTGAATAAGAAATCGTATTCGCATTTTATTTTATAAATTTTTTTGTAATTATAGATGTAGAAAAGAAGATTCTTCGCATATTGCAATATTAAATTTGCTTTAATGTTTGTTTAATGAAAAGTTAGGAATATTATGAAATCTATTTTATTAAATAAAAAAAGTACTTCACACGAACAATCATTTATTATCCATCCAAAAATTTATCCTCAGGCTTATAGTTTATGGCATCATCATAAAGAATATGAGGTCCTTTATATCGTAAAACATTCGGGTACAGCTTATGTAGGAGATAAAATATTTACTTATGAAGGGGGCACACTAATGTTATTTTGCCAAAATTTACCTCATATGTTTGTGCCTAATTCAAATTCCATCAACAAGCTTGATGAAGGTGCAGAAGACGCTTATGTACTTCATTTCTCGATAGATGTTATTAATAAAATAATTGAGCATATCCCGGAATTTCAGCCTTTAAATCAATTGTTCAGTAATTGGAAGCGGGGAATGGTTTTTAAAAATGTAAAAAAAAACAAGGATATTTTAAGGTTAATGCAAGAAATAGCAGAAGACAAAGGCTTTAGCAGAATGACACATTTCTTTGAGTTGCTACATCTTTTGGAAAACAATAAGGACTTTGAATTTATTGCCAATCCAGGCTTTGTTAACTCCGTAAATTTGCCAAAAGGTCGTTTAGAAAAAGTTTATGAATATTCAATAAATAATTTTAATGATTCTTCTATATGTCTTGAAAATATTGCCGAATCTGTTAATATGAATAAAGCTGCCTTTTGTCGTTATTTCAAAAAAATCACCAATAAAACTTATTTTGAATTTTTAAATGAAATTAGAATTGGTTACGCATGTAAGATTTTAATTGAAGAAGAAAATAAAAATATTACGGATGTGGCTTTTTTAAGCGGTTTTAATAATATATCCAATTTTAATAGACAATTTAAAATAATAATGGGTCAATCACCTTCCGCTTATCTTAAATTAAGAAAGTTTTAGAATTAAAGAATACAGATAAATGCAAAGTTTTGTGTTTTGCTTATTTGCATTCCAACAGATTTATTGAAAAGAGAAATATGATAATATTACTTTCTCTCACACGCCAATAGCGTATTTTTCAATAGCATCGCAATAGTCATTGGGCCAACGCCACCAGGAACAGGTGTAATAAATGCCGCTTTTTTACTCACGCTTTCAAAATGAACGTCGCCCGCCAAACGATAACCTCTTTTTTTGGAAGCGTCTTCAACCCTTGTAATTCCCACATCAATAATGGTTACGCCGTCTTTTACCATATCTCCGGTTAAAAATTCAGGAATCCCAAGTGCGGCAACAATAATATCGGCCTGTAAGGTAAATTCCTTTAAATTCTTGGTTCTGCTGTGAGTAATGGTGACAGTAGCGTCTCCTGCTTTGCGTTTTTGACTCATTAAAATACTCATTGGTCGGCCCACAATATGGCTTCTTCCAATAACCACCACATGTTTTCCAGAAGTTTCCACATGATATCGTTCCAATAATTCTAAAATCCCGAAGGGTGTCGCCGGTAAAAAACATGGCATATCCAAAGCCATTCTTCCCACATTTGTTGGGTGAAATCCGTCAACATCTTTATCGGGATTTACGGCATTGAGTACTTTTTGCTCGTTGATATGTTTAGGCAATGGAAGTTGAACTATAAACCCGTCAATATCATCGTTGGTATTTAAATTTTCAATTTCCTGCAATAATGTTGCTTCGGTTGTTTCACTTGGAAGTTCAATTAAGGTCGAATTAAATCCCACCAAATGACATGCTTTTACCTTGCTGTTTACATAAGTCATACTTGCACCATCAGTTCCGACTAAGATTGCGGCCAGATGCGGCGTTTTTTTTCCTTGGGCTTTTAATTGTTTTACCGATTCGGCAATTTCAATTTTTAAGTCATCCGATGTTTTTTTTCCGTCGAGTAAAATCATTCTTCTTAAGTTTTCAGTATTCAGTTTCAGTATTCAGTTTCTTTAATCTGAACATTATCAAATGAATACTTTTGATTGTTAATTTCTATCCTTATTTTATCCAAAAAGTAGTTATCTAATAGCTTATTTCTGCCAACTGCTTCTGCTCACTGTTTACTATATAGTATTCAGTTGCAGTTTTCAGTATATTTATATTAAACTTTTCAACTTCGATACTTTTATTTATTAATTTTTTTATTGTTTAGACCAAAAATATTACAGATCAATATATAACTTCTAAAACAATAGGATTAAAGCTTCTTAACGCCAAACTTTTCAGGGTTGGCAATCATAAAATTTATTAATTTACCAACTTCAATACTTTTAGTTGTTAAATTTTGCTGTAGTTCTTTATTGATATAATTACACGAATTTGAGAAATCAATCCAAACTTGCGTTTCTGAATTCTCACTATCAGCATCAGTTAATTTACTGATGAAATGTTTTTGGTATTCCCTTTTACGATAAGCTTCAGCAATATTGGCACAAATAGCTCTGGAGGATCTTCTAATTTGATCAGTCAATGAATAAGTTTCTTCTTTAGGAAATGATTTTGAGAGTTCAAATATCTCCATGGAAAGTTCAAATGCTTTTTGGTAGGCAAGTAACTTTTTGAAACTCATATTTTATTATTTATTTAATTATACTTCCAACTGGGACTGAATACTGGGACTGAAAACTGCAACTAAACCCTGCCAACTGGGACTGAATACTGCAACTGAAAACTGCCAACTAAACAACTTATTTCCCCATCCCTTTCATCATTTGCATCATTTGTTTACCGCCGCCGCCTTGCATCATTTTCATCATTTTACTCATTTGGGTAAATTGCTTCAACAATTGATTTACTTCCTGGATGGTAGTTCCTGAACCGTTTGCAATTCTCTTTTTTCGTGGAGAATCAATGATGGTGGGCTCGCTTCTTTCCCTTGGAGTCATAGAATTTATGATAGCTTCAATTCCTTTAAAAGCATCATCATCTACATCAACATCTTTCATCATTTTTCCTGCTCCAGGAATCATTCCCATTAAATCTTTCATATTTCCCATTTTTTTGATTTGCTGAATTTGTTTCAGGAAATCATCAAAACCGAATTGATTTTTTGCAATTTTCTTTTGAATTTTGCGGGCTTCTTCCTCATCATATTGTTCCTGGGCGCGTTCCACCAGAGAAACTACATCCCCCATTCCCAAAATTCGCTCTGCCATACGGTCTGGATAGAAAACATCAATTGCTTCCATTTTTTCACCCGTACCAACAAATTTTATAGGTTTATTTACGACAGATTTAATAGATAAAGCTGCACCACCGCGTGTATCACCATCTAATTTGGTCAATACAACACCGTCAAAATTTAAAATATCATTAAAAGTTTTTGCAGTATTTACGGCATCCTGGCCGGTCATGGAATCTACCACAAAAAGGGTTTCTTGTGGATTAACAGCCTTATGGATATTTGAAATTTCTGCCATCATCGCTTCATCAACAGCCAATCGACCTGCGGTATCTATAATCACCACATTTTTACCAGTTGCTTTTGCATGTTTAAGGGCATTCTTAGAAATTTCAACCGGATTCTGATTTCCTTCTTCGGCATAAACTTCAACACCAATTTGCGCTCCAACAACTTTTAATTGGTTGATGGCCGCAGGACGATAAACATCGCAACCCACCAATAAAACTTCTTTGTTTTTCTTCGTTTTTAAATAATTTGCAAGTTTTCCGGAAAAAGTTGTTTTACCCGATCCTTGCAAACCTGACATTAAAATAACTGTTGGTGCACCTGATAGGTTGATGCCAACGGTTTCACCTCCCATCAATTCGGTCAATTCGTCTTTTACGATTTTCACCATCAATTGTCCCGGATTTAACGTAGTCAATACGTTTTGCCCCAAGGCTTTTGCTTTTATGGTATCGGTAAAGTTTTTTGCTATTTTAAAGTTAACATCGGCATCTAAAAGGGCTCTTCGAACTTCTTTTAGTGTTTCCGCAACATTTATTTCTGTAATTTTTCCGTGTCCTTTCAGTGTGTGAAAGGCCTTATCTAATTTATCGCTTAAATTATTGAACATAGTCGTTTACCTCGTTTTTTAGAATGGACAAATATACTAAAATGTACTTAAATACTTTTTATTTCGGAAAAATCATTTTCAACAAAAAAAGTTTTAAAATAGAAACTTTTCCCCATTGCTTAATCGTTAGCGTAATAATAATTACACAGTATATAATAATTTTGTTCGAAATTTGCCAAAAATTTAATAAGGCAAGATTGATGGAAAGAATAATAATCATTGGTGGTTTATCGGCAGGGCCTTCAGCAGCGGCAAAAGCACGCAGAGAAAATGAAAAGGCTGAAATAATACTATTTGAAAAAGGAGAAAATATAAGTTATGCTACTTGCGGAATGCCTTATGCATTTTCGGGAATTATTGAAAACAGAAGCGATTTAATTGTTGTTAAACCCGATTTGATGAGAACCCGGTTTAATATTGATGTGAAGATGAACGAGGAAATTGTTTCCGTTGACACTGAAAATAAAATAGTTTATTCAGTAAAAGGCGATTACAGTTATGACAAACTTATTTTTGCCACAGGAGCAAAATCTGTAGTTCCACCCATAAAAAACATAAATAAAGCCACAAACTGGTCAACTTGCCGGTCAATGACCGATTTTGACAAAATTACCAAAGAAGGTTTGACTTCAAAATCAAAACACATCACCATTATTGGAGCCGGACTTATTGGTATTGAAGTAGCGGAAAATTTAAGGGAAGCTGGAAAAGAAGTCACTTTGATTGAAGGTGCTGATCAAATTTTAACAATGTGGAACCCGAAATTTGGAACTTTTGCGGAAACTGTTTTGAAAAATAATGGGATAGAAGTGATTACTTCCGGCATCGTTTCTGAATTTGAATTGGATGAAGACGGAAAAATTTCCGGAATTATAATCCAAGGTCACGCAGCCGTAAAAACCGATTTCGTTATTTTAAGTGTGGGAATCATGCCCAATACAGAATTATTGGTTAAAATAGGAGCGGACCACATTAAAAATGGTGCTTTAAAAGTAAATGAAAGAATGGAAACTTCCATTAAAGATGTTTATGCGGCAGGCGATAATGTTTCCATAAAAAATTTACAAACCAATGAATACGATTATTTCCCTTTAGGAACGCATTCAAATAAGGGCGGAAGGGCAGCAGGAGCAAATGCAGCCGGAAAAAACATAATTTTTAAAGGTGCTTACAAAACCGCCATTGTAAAAGTGTTTGATTATACTTTGGCCAGAACCGGATTAAATCCGAAAGCCTTAACGGAACTTGCAATTCCATTTGAAACGGTGTTGACCATTGCTGGTTCAACACCTAGTTATTATCCCGGACAAAAAGATTTGATTACGGAGATTTATTACAACCCAATTAATGAAGAGATTTTGGGCGCCGAATTGTTTGGTGAAGTTGGCGTGGATAAACGTGTGGATGTTTTAAGCACCGCAATTTATGCAAAACTAAAAATAAGCGATTTATCGCAACTGGATTTGGCGTATGCACCTCCATTTTCACCGGCAAAAGATCCTGTTGTGGTGACGAGTTTTGTGGCTGAGAATATGCTGGACAATAAAACAATTCAAATATCGGTTGAAGAATTGGAGGCGTATTTATCCAAAACCAATCCGAAAGATTTTTTGTTACTTGATGTAAGAACCCCAAAGGAATTTGAGGAAGGCACCATACAAAATGCAATGAATATCCCACTCGATGAAATTAGAAATCACATCGATTTTATAAAAGAACAAAATAAACCGATTGTTATTTTTTGCAGAAGAGGCTTAAGAGGTTACTTGGCTGAATTAATTCTAAAGCATCATCACATAAAAGATATGGTGAATGTGGCAGGAGGGATCTCAGTTTGGGAAATGTATGGCGGACTTGTTTTAAAACCCAAAGAAGTTGAGGCTTAAATAAGGCTTCTTAAAAGGAAAAATCCATTTGCCGTAAAACAGGAAATGGATTTTTTTAAAATTTAATCTTCTGACTTCTGACTTCTGACTTCGGTCTTCGGTCTTCGGTCTTCCGTCTTCCGTCTTCCGTCTTCCGTCTTTCAAATTTTTATCGGAATAATTCCCCCTTTGGGGGTTAGGGGGCTACAAACTTAATGGAAGTCGTATTTACGCAATATCTTTTTCCGGTTGTGTCTTTTGGTCCGTCATCAAAAAGATGCCCTAAATGTCCGCCACAAGAAGCGCAAACAATTTCGGTACGAACCATTCCATGGCTCCGGTCTGATACATAATTAACAGTTCCTTCAATGGCATCGTCAAAAGAAGGCCAGCCACAATGTGATTCGAATTTGCTGTTCGATTCAAAAAGTTGCAATCCACAAGCTGCACAATGATAAGTTCCTTTTTCAAAATGAGCGGTGTAACCCGCATCACTTGGTCTGTCTGTTCCTTTTTGACGCAACACATAATATTGTTCCGGAGATAATTCTTTTTTCCATTCCTCTTCCGTTTTAACCACTTTTTTTACCATAATTTTTTTATTTTTTTCTTGTGAATAGCTTTTAAAGCCAATCAGGATAATTAATATTAAAGTTAAAGATAAATTTTTCATCTGTTTAAATTTTATTTTTTAGCGGTAACGGAGGCTGTTCGCCATGAATCATTCCTTTGTGTTTCGAAATTTGTCCTGCTCGTTTCATTTCAATAATTTCTATTAATAAATTCAATAATTCGACTCATAACTTGGCTGTCTTTCAAAATACGGCTATGTCCCAGGCCATTGGTAATTAATATTTCACCTTGTTCTAAGTTTTGACGTATATGGTGCGCGCAACTTACAGGCACATCTGTATCTTCTGTGTCATGAAGCACTAAAGTTGGTATTTTTACGTTTTTTGCCGCTATATATGCTGAATAATTATCAATATCTTCTCCGAAATTCTCGTAAAACTTTTGTTTTATTTGATCAACTATTTTAAGTTTTAATTGAAGTTTGGCAACAAATTCTTTAATAATATCTGAAATCACATCTCCTGAAGCAATCACAATGGCCTTTTTTAAGTTTAACCCTTGCTTAATGCTGTTTAAAATCGTCATACCGCCTAAGGAATGTCCGATAGCAATTTCAAAAGGACCAAATTCTTTTTCCAAAAATAAGGCGGTTTTAACGAATTCATTCATCATAGTCTTTTTTCCTGTGGAATTACCATGAGCCGGAGCGTCAAAACTTATGGTCATAAAACCGTTTTCCAGCAGTTTGTCGGCAATTTTAAATAGTTGTGTGCCTCTGCCGGACCAGCCATGGATCAATAGCACTTTTCTTTTTGAATAGCCATAGGAGTACACCATCACTTCCTGATTCAATTCCGGAATCAACACCATTTTTTTCTGAGCGCTTTCAGCCATCATTTTTTCTCGTGAAGGAGTTTTAAATCGAATGGGTGTCCTAAAAAGTTTTATGGCGAATAAAGTGGCCAGCGGTGGCGCAATAAATTGCAGTATTTTTCCTGTTGCAATAATTGATGCCGGTATTTTTGGACCAGTATTTGAATGAATTGTGAAAGTATTGGCATTCTTATCCATAAAATGGTTTAATTTTGTATGTAAAGATAGAATTTGTAATTTTATACATAAAGGATGTTTTAACTAAAAAACTTTAAAAATGAAAAAATTTATATCCCTGTCATTGCTTATGTTATTTATGATAAGCTGCAGCACTGTTCCGATTACGGGACGACAACGTATTAATATAATGAGTGATGCCCAAATATTACCAGCCAGTTTTGCGCAATATGAAGGGTTTTTAAAAGAAAATAAAATTTCGAACGATACGGAAATGACAAATGAAGTGCGATCTGTCGGAAAAAATATTTCCCAGTCTGTAGACAAATTTATGAGAGCACATGGGATGGTTTCTGAAGCAAACAACTATCGTTGGGAGTTTAATCTAATTGAAGACAAAGCAATGAATGCCTGGTGTATGCCCGGCGGAAAAGTGGTTTTTTACACAGGTATTTTACCTATTACCCAAAATAGGGATGGCATAGCGGCTGTGATGGGCCATGAAGTGGCTCACGCATTTGCAAAGCACGGTCAAGAACGTATGACAAGTTCTTACGGACAACAACTAGGTGGCGTTGCTGTTGCAATTAGCACAAACAATTCGGATCCTAAAACTCAAAACTTATGGAATACTATTTATGGTATCGGATCACAAGTTGGGATGTTAGCTTACAGCAGAACTCATGAAACAGAAGCCGATAAATTGGGATTGGTATTTATGACAATGGCAGGTTACAACCCGCAAGAAGCCATCAATGTTTGGATTCGTATGAGCCAATTATCTACTGGAGGAGCGCCACCTGAATTTTTAAGTACGCACCCTTCCAACGAAACAAGAATAAAAAATTTAAAAGCATATTTACCAACTGCTGTTAAGTTGGCTAGAAAATACAATGCACAATAGTTAAATTGTATTTATTTCAAATTAAAAAAAATAATTATAGTATATTGTGAACCGTTCTAAATTTTTTAGAGCGGTTTTTTTTATGCCATGATATTAAAAAAAGGAGATAAGAAACTTATAAATGCCTGGGCTTTTTACGATTGGGCAAACTCAGCCTATTCACTGGTAATTGCCACCGCGGTTTTTCCCATATATTACAGCAGTTTAACAGGGTCATTTGCCTCAGTTGAAGGAAAAATAAATTTTTTGGGAACACAATGGAATTCCACAACTTTGTACGATTATACACTCGCATTTTCTTTTTTGATGGTGGCATTCATGTCTCCAATTCTCTCTGGAATTGCGGATTATACCGGCAACAAATTAAAATTTTTAAAAGCCTTTTGTTTATTGGGATCATTATCTGTAATGAGTTTATTCTTTTTTGAGGGAGAAAAAACACTTTGGGTTGGCTTGGTTTTCACGGTCTTTGCCAGCATTGGATTTTGGGGGAGCATTGTTTTTTATAATGCTTATCTGCCCGAAATTGCAAATCCGGAACAGCAGGATGATGTAAGTGCCAAAGGTTTTATCTTTGGGTATTCAGGTTCTGTGCTTTTGCTTTTGTTTAGTTTGGTGATGGTCAATAAACCAGAATTGTTCGGATTGCCCGATGCGGCTTTTGCTTCTCGCCTTACTTTTTTGTTGGTTGGGATTTGGTGGCTGGGATTTGCGCAAATTACATATCGATATTTACCAAATAATATATATCATAAAAAACCTGAAAAGGATTTTATATGGAAAGGATTAAGAGAATTAAAAGTGGTGTATGATGAAATGAGGCAACAGCAGGAGTTGAAATTTTTTCTATTGTCTTTTTTTATGTTTAGCGTGGGGGTGCAAACCATCATTTTAATGGCAGGCATTTTTGGCAGCAAAGAATTGGGCTTGCCAACAATGGATTTAATTGCGGTTATCTTGTTGGTGCAAATTGTAGCCATTTTTGGTGCGTTTTTATTTTCAAGAATTTCTGACAGGATTGGCAATATCACGACCTTAAAAATAACCATTTCTATCTGGGCCTTGGTTTGTTGCGTTGCCTTTTTATTGGACAAGTCACAAGCAAACGTGTCTTATTATTTTTACGGATTAGGAGCACTTATTGGTTTGGTGATGGGTGCAATACAATCTTTGTCGCGTTCAACCTATTCTAAATTATTGCCGGAAACAAAAGACCATGCAACCTATTTCAGCTTTTATGACGTTACCGAAAAAATTGCCATTGTATTTGGCATGATTGTTTTTGGCTTGTTAATTTCCTTAACGGGCTCTATGCAAATGAGCGTATTGTTTTTGGCAATTTTCTTCATAATATCCTTTGTTTTGCTGAACTTTGTGGGAAAAACAAAATATGTCCAATAAATCTGATTTTATCGTTGTTGGAGCCGGGATTGTCGGTCTCGCCACAGCCTATAAATTGCAATTAAAATTTCCCGATAAATCCATATTTATTTTAGAAAAAGAGCCCGAAATTGGTTTGCACCAGACTGGTCGCAATTCGGGCGTCATGCATTCAGGAATTTACTACAAACCGGGTTCGTATAAAGCAAAAAATTGCAAAATAGGAAGTGCGCAACTGATAAAATTTGCTAAAGAAAACAACATCAAACATGATATTTGCGGAAAGGTAATTGTCGCTTCTTCAAAAGAGGAATTACCTGTTTTAGAGGACATATATAACAGAGGGATTCAAAATGGAACCGAAGGGATTTGTTATTTAACTTCTGATGAAATAAAGGAAAAGGAACCATTTATTGAAGGAATTAAAGGAATTTGGGTGCCAACAGCAGGTATTATCGATTATGTGGCAGTTTCAAAAGCTTTTGTAAATTTAATCACAACCATAAATCCTGAAAGTAAATTAATCAAATCTTGTGAAGTCATTGAGGTGATTACTGAAACAGACACTTCAACTTTGATTACAACTAAAGGAAATTTTATTTCCGATAAAGTGATTTTTTGCACTGGTTTGCAATCTGACAGAATCGCTGCTAAAGACCAATTAAAACTCGATTTGCATATTGTGGGTTTCAGAGGTGATTATTTCGAATTAAAGCCTGAAGCTGCCTATAAAATAAACAATTTGGTATATCCCGTTCCCAATCCGAAATTCCCGTTTTTGGGCGTTCATTTTACACGAATGATTCACGGCGGCATTGAATGTGGTCCAAATGCCGTTTTTACTTTTAAAAGGGAAGGTTATAAGCGTACAAGTTTTGATTTCACAGATACTTTTGAAGCATTGACTTTTAAAGGGACTTGGAAATTGTTCGGAAAGCACTGGCGCAAAGGAATTGATGAGTACAAAAGGGCTTTCTCAAAACGACTTTTTGTAAAAGCTTTGCAAAAAATGATGCCGACGATTAAAGAAAATGACGTGCAACCAGCTAGAGCTGGCGTTAGGGCACAAGCCATTGATTTTGACGGAAATATGATAGATGATTTTAAAATTATGAAACACAATGGCAATATTCATGTCCTTAACGCCCCTTCACCGGCAGCAACCTCCTGTTTGGCCATTGCTGATGAAATTGTGAGTGTGGTTTTGAGTTAACTTTTTAAATTGTTGATCTGTTTATTTGTTGATGTGTTATTTATTTTCAATATTTCCTCTTGGCTCCACTTTTAAACCTACCTCCTGCAGGTAAGTTTTTGCGACTTTTTAATTTTTAACAGAACTTCGGTCTCCGGTCTTCCGTCTTCTGACTATTCCCTAATCCCTATTTTCTCAACTTTCATCTTTTTTTTCCATTGGCATATTGGCTAATTAACTAATTGGCTAATTCCTTTCCCCAATTTATACCAATTATAAATAGTTAATTACCTGTTAATAATTGAATTTCAGGATGGCTTCTATGCGCAAATATTTGTGGTATTTTTGAAAATTAATTTTAGAATTTAAAACCATGAAAAAAATCATCACAATTATTGCCTTTTTTATCGCAGTTACCCTGAGTGCGCAAAACTTCCAATTGCACAGGGATTTGGAAAGAGGTCACTTTACAACAACTTTTGAGCTTTTTAAGGTTGATAAATATGGAAATACTTTCACGTTTGTAGATTTCGATTACAATGCAAGTTCGGGAATAAGCGGTGGTTATTATGAGATTGCCCGTGTTTTAAAAACCGAAAAAATGCCTCTTGGATTGCATGTGGAATACAATGGCGGATTGGGAACTTTTAAAACATCTGAAGTATTGGGTGGTTTTACCATCAATGAAGCATGGATTTTTGGTGCAAATTATTCAAAAGGAAATGCAAAAATGGGATTTTCAACCTATGCTGGCTACAAATCATTTAAAAATGCCGGTGAAGCCAACTACCAAATTACAGGAACCTGGTACGTAAATTTAATTGAAAATAAACTTACATTTTCCGGATTTGCCGATTTATGGTCAGAAAATGGCTTGTCTGACAAAACCGTATTTTTAGCTGAACCGCAATTGTGGTATCATTTAAATAAAAGTTTTTCAGTAGGGGGAGAGGTTGAGCTGTCAAATAATTTTGCTTATGAATATGAATTTAAAGTGAGGCCAACTTTGGCCATAAAATGGAATATTTAAAAGTTAAAGGTCAGAAGTAAAAAAGGCTTATCTGATGATAGTTGGTTTAAAGTTTTTAATTGAAAAACATATTTTCATATTTTTTTATGTAAAATCGCGGACTAACCAACTTTAGGCATTTTAGGCACTCCAAACTTTAGGCACTAATTAATAAAAAAATAAAAAATAATGTTAGACAAGTTTTTTAAAATAAAAGAAAACAATTCGACCCTGAAAACGGAGATTGTTGCCGGGATAACCACATTTATGACCATGGTTTACATCTTAGCTGTAAATCCAAGCATTCTAAGTGCCGCAGGAATGGATAAAAATGCCGTATTTACGGCAACTGCACTATCCGCGATTATTGCAACTTTGGTGATGGCTTTGGTTGCCAAATTGCCTTTTGCATTGGCGCCGGGTATGGGCTTAAATGCATTTTTTGCTTTTACCGTGGTATTGGGAATGGGTTATTCCTGGCAGTTTGCCTTAACCGCTGTTTTTTTGGAAGGGATTGTATTTATCCTTTTAACTGCATTTAATATCAGGGAATTAATCGTAAACTCTATTCCAATAAACCTGAAACACGCTGTTTCTGTTGGAATTGGTTTGTTTATCGCTTTTATCGGATTAAAGGGAACCGGATTAATTGTTAGCAATCCGGCAACCTTGGTTAGTTTGGGCGATATGAAAAATCCTGCTGTATTGGTAGGTTTGGCTGGTGTCATTATTATTGGTGTTTTACTGGCTAAAAAAGTGAAAGGGGCTATTTTAATAGGAATATTGGCTTCTACTGTTATTGGGTTTTTTGTTGGCGTAACTGCAATTCCGGAAAACTTTAGTGCTGTTAGCTTACCGCCGTCAATTGAGCCAATTTTCTTTAAGTTTGATTTTTCTCAGATTTTTACTTTAGATATGTTAATCGTTTTATTCACATTTTTATTTGTTGATATGTTTGATACCGTGGGGACATTGGTTGGTGTATCTTCAAAAGCAGATATGTTGGATAAAGATGGAAAGGTTCCGAGAGTAAAACGAGCGTTGTTTGCTGATGCCATAGGAACTACTGTTGGTGCTGTTTTAGGAACTTCAACGGTAACAACTTATGTGGAAAGTGCTGCAGGTGTTGCTGAAGGAGGAAAGACAGGAATGACAGCCCTCACAGTTGCCGGAATGTTTGTTCTGGCTTTGTTTTTTGCGCCCATATTTATGATTATACCTGCCGCGGCTACTGCTCCGGCTTTAATTATTGTTGGATTGTTTATGATATCTCCAATTATGAAAATTGATTTGGATGATTTTACGGAATCTATTCCGGCTTTTTTTACCATCATTATGATGCCATTGACTTACAGCATTGCTGAAGGTATTGTTTTTGGAATGCTTTCTTTTGTAATATTAAAACTGCTTACGGGTAGATATAAAGAAATAAAACCAATCATGTACATCATCGCAATTTTGTTCTTGATTAAATTTTATATTTGATAAAACACAAAATGTAAAGCATAAAAAAAGCCTTTTTGAAAAATTCAAAAAGGCTTTTTTTTTATTTTGGATATTTAGTCTGCTTTTTTAAGATTTTCTTTAGCTGGGCTTGCTGTTTTTGGTAAAATGAGGTTTAAAACAACACCAATAACCGAAGCCAATCCTATTCCGGCCAAGGAAAAATTCCCATAACTCATTTGTGCGCCTCCAATACCTATGGTTAAAATAACTGAAACTATGACCTGATTTCGTGTGATGGAAAAATCGGTTTTTGCGTCGATCAATGTTTTGATTCCAATGCTGGCAATCATTCCAAAAAGCAACAACATAATACCACCCAGTACTGCTGCCGGAATTGTTTTTAAAACGGCACTTATTTTACCTACCAATGAAAATACAATGGCGGTAACTGCTGCAATTCGCAACACTCTGGGGTCAGTAATTTTTGTTAAAGCCACAGCTCCGGTAACTTCAGAATAGGTGGTGTTTGGCGGACCGCCCATAAAACCTGCAAAGGCAGTGGCAATTCCGTCCCCTAACAATGTCCGGTGCAATCCGGGATCTTTTACAAATTCTTTTTCTGCAACGCCTCCAATTGCATAGATATCACCCAGATGCTCAATAATTGGCGCAATGGCCACAGGCAGCATATATAAAATGGCAGCCCAGTTAAATTCTGGAGCCGTAAATTTTGGGAGTGCAAACCAGGCAGCTTCCTGTACGGAAGAAAAATCGACCAACCCGGCAATAATTGAAATCAAATATCCAACAATGATTCCAATAAAAATCGGAATCAATTTAATCAACCCTTTAGTATAAATGACAATGACAATGGCGGTAATTAAAACCGAAATCGCAATTGGCCAGTTTGATTTTGCCATATCTACGCCAACAGATGCTAATGACAAGCCGATGATCATTATAACAGGACCTATTACAACTGCAGGGAATACTTTTTCAATGACTTTCAATCCCCATAACTTAACAACAAAAGACACGACACCATAAACCAAACCAACGGCAATTAATCCACCCAATGTACCAGGATACCCATATAATTTGGTTGCTGCTATAATAGGCGCAATAAAAGCAAAACTACTTCCTAAAAAAACAGGCACTTTTCCTTTGGTAATTAAATGAAAAATAAGTGTTCCAACTCCTGCAGTAAATAAAGCAACGGAAGGATCAATATCTATTAATAAGGGAACCAATACAGTTGCCCCAAATGCAACAAATAAAAATTGAACACCAACAACAATTCGTTTCATGGGGTTTTTAATGTGGGATGGGTTTGGGTTTTGAGAAGATTTTTTAAACATGCTTTTAAATTTTAATCGCGCTAATTTAAGTATAAAAACAAAACAATCTGATATTAAAACTTTAGATTGATTTTAAATTAAAGTTTTTTTTCGAAAAATGATTTTTTTCTAAATTTTGGGCGTTACCGCAAGGGTCGGGCGTTCACTACTCGCTTTTTTTAGTTGCGAAAGGCAACTAAAACAGTGCTCAAACAAGCCGTTCACTCCCTAACGCAGACGGAATGAGTAATGAATAGTTGAAAATGATTTACATTGAGGTTTAACCAGACGTATCGAATAAGGCATGCAAAGAGTTCAAAAAATAAAATGATTAAAAACGTTTGGCAATCTTAACGTAAACCTTTTCAGTCAAAAAATCTATTGAGTTTTAGCGCGAAATTTCTACACAATAATAAAAAGTTATATTTTATGCTACTGGATTAATTGTTTATTAAAATTTTTAGTGAAATAATTGAAAGCATTCTTTAAATTTGTTTTTGCCTGTTTTGACAATTCGATTTCAATATTCCAGCTATAGCCTTGAATTTTAAGAATATAAGCATTTGGTGTTTTGCCGTAAATTGTTTCACAAAGATTCAAAATTTGATTTGGAGGAACGGAATGGGTAGAAAAAGAAACTTCTTCTGCCGGATGAATCCGTTCAAAGGAAAATCCGCCTATTAATACCGATTTGCAGGCATCAATAAAAATAACAGTATCAAATGCCGAAATTAACTCTGAATCTTCCACCATCAATTGATATTTATACACCAAATTATCGGTATTAAATTCTTCTTTTTCCAGTAGCTCTAAAAAATCCCAGCCAAGTCCGTCATCCTGACGCGTATTATTTCCTATGCCAACGATAAGCGTTTTATTTAATTTTTTCATCGATTAAATTTCCATAACAATCCTCCAATTGAACAATCAAAGGCATTTCACCCAATGCATGCGTAGCGCAGCTCAAACAGGGATCGTAAGCCCTAATCGCTATTTCAATCTGATTCAGCATTGGTTCTGTGATTTCAGGTTTGTTATTGAGTATATTTTTAGCAACTTCCCTAACACTGCGATTCATCGCTTCATTATTGTATGTTGTTGAAACTATTAAATTGCATTTGGTAATCAAGCCTTTTTCATCTGTATGATATTCATGAATAAGTGTACCTCTTGGTGCTTCAATAATGCCAATACCCTTTAGTCTTGGTACGCCTTTGCGCACCAAATCATGAGTCATAAGAGAATGGTCCAACAACAATTCTTTCATGGCTTCAGCACAATACAGCAGCTCTATTAAACGTGCCCAGTGGGTATGCATTGTCATATTGTTGGGTTTGTTTTGTGTATAATCCTTAAATATTTGTCGTTCTTTTTCTGCAAGTGGCATACTCATATAAGCACAAATATTTAAACGTGCTAAAGGTCCAACCCGGTTCCATCCATTTTCCCTGCCATATTTAGTCATATAAGGGAATTTCAAAAAAGACCAAGGCTCAACAGCTTCCCTAAAGTGTTCGCGATAGTCAACGTCTTCAATGTTTAACAATTCATTTCCGTCAGCATCAACGGACCTTAATCGGCCGTCATACAATTCAAAAGCGCCTGTTTCGTTATGCACCAATCCCAAATGATTGGAGGGAAAGGCTGCAAAATTGTCAACCCAATTTGAATTTTTCAGTTGATAGCCTTTTATAAAATCAACCATTTCTTTTGACCAGGCAATCATGGTGTCAATATTTGGGATAAGCTTGCCATCCAGGAAGTATGCACGTTCTTCAGCCGTAAATGTTTTATGTACACCACCCGGAACGGCTAAAATTCCGTGAATTTTTTTACCCGCCAGTGCTTTTATCATTTCTTGCCCAAATTTTCGCATCAGAATGCCTTTTTTGGCAAGTTCTATGTTTTCGGCAGCAACGGCAACTACGTTCCTTTTTTCTGCAGGGGCGTCAATTCCGAACAGAAGATCTGGAGAGGCCAGATAAAAGAAATGCAAGGCATGTGATTGAAAAACTTGTGCAAAATGCAGTAATTTTCTCAATTTTGTGGCAGTAGGTGATAAATTTTCAGGATCTATCCCAACCAGTTGATCAATAGCTTTTGCTGCAGCCAAATGATGGCTCACCGGACAAATACCACAAAGGCGCTGTACCAATACCGGCGCTTCCCAATAGGGATGTCCTTGCATGAATTTTTCAAAACCTCTAAATTCCACAATATGTAAAAAGGCATCGCTTACCGTTCCGTTTTCGTCAAGTCTTATAGTAACTTTTCCGTGGCCTTCAACACGTGTAATTGGATCTATAATTATTTTTCTGGTGCCCATTTTTAGCGGTTTTAAGGTTTAGTCATATTTGTATTTGGGATGTGCAATGGAATATTCTTCTTGAAACAAAATGTTTTTGACAACATTCCATATATGGTTTGCATCTGGAGGGCATCCCGGAATATGATGGTCTATTTTTACGATTTCGTGATTGGCATACACGTTATTTAAAATTTTGGGAATGTCTTCATGATTTGGGATAATGGTTTCATTTTCTTCGCTGGTCATAGAATCCAAGTAAGACTCTTTTAAACATTCTTCCAACGGAAAAGTATTTCTCATCGCCGGCAAACCACCCCAAATGGCACATTCTCCTACAGAAATTAAAATGTCGCAATTTTTTCTAAATTCACGCAGCACTTCAATATTATGTGTATTGCAGCAACCGCCTTCAACAAGTCCTATATCGCAATGTTTGCTAAAATTTTTAATGTCGGTTATGGGGGATTTGTTAAATTCAATCACTTCAAATAAATCAATGATCCCCAAATCTATGTCAAGCATAGACATATGGCATCCAAAACAGCCTGCGAGTGAGGTGGTTGCAACAATTTTCTTTTTAACATGGCCTCGGTGTTTTTTTACGGGGTTTAAAGACATTATTTTTTCTTCTATAACTGCATCAAATTGCCTGTCTCCAAATGGTTTGCTGAACGATTTCCCTTTGACCAAAATGGATCCGGTCGGACAAATTTGCATGGCATGTGCTGCCTGTAATTCAGATAATTTTGACTCTTGTTCATAATCAACTGAAACCATGGTTTCACTCCCTTTGTTTATGGAATTGAATACTTTGTAACCATCAAAAGTTTTCACTTCTTCAATGCAGCGCTTGCATTTAATGCACCTGTTTTGATTTACCACAATGCGTTTCGGGCGTGCATCTGTAATTCTGTCTATAAATAAATGAGGAAAGCGTGTGTACTTAATACCCGTTTCATACCCTAAATTTTGCATTTGACAATCCCCGCTTTTTTCACAGGAAGGACAAAAATGGTTTCCCTCAACAAACATCATTTCTAAAATTGCTTTTCGGGAGTCCAGCAATTCTGTGGTATTCACCTCAAGATCCATATCATCAGCTACATGAATGGTGCATCCTGCAACAGCTTTTCCGTTTAATTTCACAGTGCAAACCCTGCAGGTTCCTAATGGATTTAGGTATTTAAAATGACATAATGTTGGTATAAAAACACCGTTTTGTTTTGCGGCTTCTATTAAGTTTAACCCTTTCTCTGCTGTACAAACTCTTCCGTCTATTTTAAATGAACTAGTTTTCATTGGAATTCCTGTTTTATTGAGTATCAAGTATTTTAAAATTCAAAATTCGCAACTTTTAGCTTTTTATCCTATCCCCAACCCTTTCCGTAGGAAAGGGAGTTAGTTTTGAAAAAAACCTTTAATCTTTAACCTTTAACTTTTAAATGCCACCGCGCCGGCTGGCACATTCGCTAAAAATGTATACGATACATTTTCTTAACGCTCAGTCCCCCCTTTGGGGGCTAGGGGGCCTGCGTGTCCTTTATCAAGGAATCATAATTATAAACAGCGGCTTCCATATCAAATTCCACGTTTAAATTTTCATTGGCTTTTATAATTTTTTGATTGAAATATCCTTCAAATTTATCAAGTGCCATCACAAGGGTATTTGCCGAAAATTGCCCCAATCCGCACCTGCTTGTAAGTTTAATGATTTGTCCCCATTCTTTTATTTCTTCTAAATCCTGTGCGGTACAAATGCCTTTTTTAATTTTTTTAATTTTTTCATGTAAAATCTGATTTCCGGCGCGGCAAGGCGTGCAAACCCCGCAAGATTCTTCTTTAAAAAATTTGGTATAATTTTCCAGAATTTTTGTGATGCTTCGGAAATTGTTAAAAACCATGATGGATCCTCCGCAGATTAAATCTTCCTTGCAAATTTTGCGGTCAAATTCGGTGTTGTTAATACATATTCCAGATGGACCGCTAATTTGAACAAAATATGGTGATGTGGCCTGGCAAAGATGCAGTAGTTCTTTAACGGTCATTCCCCATTCAATTTCATAAATACCGGGTTTTGCAACATCGCCAGAAATACTCAATACTTTTGTTCCTTTACTTTCATTGGTGCCAATGGTTGAAATAAAAGGGGTACCCAATTCAATGATTCTTGCCGCTTTGGCAAAAGTTTCCACATTATTTACAATGGTGGAATAGCCCAGATACCCATATTCGGTAGGGAAATATTTTTTTATTCTAGCCTCGCCGCGTTTTCCTTCCAAAGATTCAATTAAAGCAGATTCTTCGCCGCATACATAAGCGCCCGCACCAAGTTGAATTTGTATATTGAAATTAAATTTTGGGATGCCAAGGATGTCATTTCCCAAAAGATTGTTTTCTTGAAATTCACGAAGGGTATTTTCAATTTTATCGAGCAGATATTTATATTCGGCACGCAAATAAATAAAGCCATTGGTGGCGCCAGAAACGTAAGCCGCTACAATCATTCCTTCAAGCATCAAACCCGGCAGATTATTCAGCAACGATTTGTCTTTAAAAGTTCCCGGTTCGCCTTCATCGGCATTGCAGATAATGTATTTTTTAGCAGATTTACTTTCCTTGCAGCTCTTCCATTTTTTGGCGGTAGGGAAGAATGCACCGCCGCACCCTTCTAGTTTGACAGCTGAAATTAGATTTAAAATAGCATCAGGTGTATGATTTTTTAATTTTTTCAGGGAAATTCCCATGTCATATTTTCTAAAGAAAATTGTTTTATCGTCCGCAGGAATGTATTGTATTTTACTGGTTGGGTTGCTTGAAATAAATCCTAAAGAATTGCCGTTTTTCAATTGCTGAATGATGGTTTTTACTTTTTCCGGCGTTAAATTGGTAAACGGATAAAAGTTAATCAATGCCGCAGGTTCCTGATCGCTTAATCCGATGCAGGAAGTTTCGAAAAGTGAAAACAGCTGATTTACATCAGAACAGCCAAATGTACAGCCTGTTTCTTTTTCAAAAGCGGCTTTTATTTGTTGGAAGCCTTTAAACTCCGAAACAATGCTGTTGTTTAAATAAATGATGTATTTTCCTGTAGGTTGCTTATGGAAGAAATGATAAAAAGAAACGACACCTTCAATTTCAATTTTTGAAACGTTTAATTTTTGGGCAATTTGTGCAATCGCACTTTCTGAAATATAACCAAACTTATTTTGAAACTCCCAAAGCTTGTTTAAAAGACCTGTTCTATTCATTTTAAAAGAATTTACAGTTTCTGAACTTAAAGTTACAAATAAAATAAGTTTTAATGCCTGATATTTAAACTTTTAAGACGATTTATGTTTAATTCAAAGTTTTTAGATAGTTTTTAAAGATTGGTAATGAAAAAGATAAATATCATGAATTAAACAGGTAAAAGAAGTCGTTTTACTATTGTTTAATTTTTACGAATTGTGTAATAAAATGAATGATAATTACTTAATAATTTAATTATGTAAAAAAAAATAGTTCAAAAACCAATTTTAAAACAATGAAATAAAAAATATTGTTGCATCATTTAACTTTTTACAGAAGCGTTTAAAAGGTCTAAAATGTTTGGTTTTAGTAAATTATAAATTAAATTTTACGCCCATTATGATATTTCTCCCAATATTTTGAATGCCGTCTGCTTTTAAACGCGAAAGGTGCGCAATATAACTTTCATTAAATAAATTGTTGCCATTTAAAGTAATATCAAAAAACGTTTTTCCAAATTTAACGGTTCCTCCAAAACCAATATTTACTAAGGAATAACCTTCAGAAGCCGTTTCAAATCCGCTGACATTATTTTGTTTGAAGGTGCTCGAAACATTTAAGGAGGCAAAGCCGTCTGAAAGCCAGTTTTTGATGTCAAATTCAGATCTTAGGGTATTGTTCCAATTGTTGGCAGGAATTAAGGGCAAATAATCTCCATTTTGTTTTTCTCCGGTAACGGTTTCAAAACTGCTCTCTAAATGCAGCCAATCTATAGGATGCGGGTGAAAATGCACGCCAATTTCACCGCCATATAATTTTGCGTTATTTTGAATATATTTAAAAACATCATTATTTGCAAGTGATTCACCAGTTGGCGAGGTATAAATAAAATTGTTCACATGGTTGTAAAAACCATTCACAAAAAATTCAAAGTGTGATGTGTTGTATTCTAAATTTAAATCAGTTTGAATGTTTTGTTCTGTTTTTAAATCGCTGTTTCCTATTTCATACCTGTTGGTTCCTTCATGAACGCCGTTTGAGGTTAGTTCCGCTAAATTTGGTGCCCTAAAACCTGAAGCGGCATTTAAACGTAATATTAAATGGTCATTTAAACTGGTTTTATATCCCAGGGAGGCATTAAAACTATGATATGATTTGTCAATGGCATCAAACGAATCTTCTTCTCCTGAAAGTCCATGTGCATCTGTTGTAGTGATTCTGTTGTCAAAACGCAATCCTGTTTGGATCACATTATTTTTCCATTCATAATTGGTAGTCACAAAAAAACCAAAATCGTTGGTGACGGCATCAGGAATTAAATATTCTTCCGCATAATTTTTATTGTTTTGGTGCATTCCCTGAATACCAATGATGGCTTCCAATTTTCCAATTTTTGGCAGATGGTATTTTGAATCGTAATTAAAAGTGTTCAACTTCATATGTAAAACCGCGATATTGCTGTCTTCAAACTCACTTCTGTCATTAGCGATATAGCCAAAATCTACATCCAGTTTCGAATTTTCAAAAAACAAAATATGATTAAAACTCATTAGGTGATTAAAAACACCTTGTTTTGGGTATATAGTTTCTTTATTGGTTGTTTGTTCAGTGATGCTTTCTCCAAAAATTCCTAAATCCAATTTATTATAGTTGTACCTGAAAACACTGGAGATTTTTGAGTTGCTATAGCCAATTCCCATCTTAAAATCGGTTTCGTTATAGCGCGTGTTTGTCACCCTTTTTTTATTGGGAATTTGATAATCGGAATGGGTATTGTAACTTCCTCTGACCAAAAATTTCCAATTGTCAGAGGAGGTTTTTAAACCTAAAGAAGAACTGCTTCCTAAGGTATTTGAAAATAATTTCTGACCAAAATTGGCAACAAAAGTATTGGCTTCCGCAAATTTTTCAGGATTAAAATATAAAACGCCGCCCAAAGCATCCGAACCATAAAGTAAGGAAGCCGGCCCTTTTATCACTTCAACGCTTTCTATACCTGAATCGTTTAAGCCCAAACCGTGCTCGTTGCCAAATTGTTGATTTTCAACACGTATACCTTGTGAATACACCAAAACGCGGTTTCCGCTTAATCCGCGAATTACAGGTTTTCCTATAGATGTTCCGGTAGAAACCTGCGAAACTCCCGGAATGGTTGTGAGACCTTCAATTAATGTGGAGGTTCCTTTTCGCTGCATGGATTTAATGCTTTCATGTTCCACCTTCATGACGTTTTGGGATTGTAATTTATTAAATGCGGTTGAAACAATTACCTCATCCATTTTAAAAACAGCTTCTTCCAAGGTGAAATTTATGGTGGTTTCTTTTGCTGATAAGCTAATAGTTTTTACCTGGGTTTTATATCCAATGTAAGCAACTGTAATTTTAATGGCATTATTGGGTAAATTCGGCAATTCATAATAGCCGTTGTCGTTTGTTGAAGTTCCTTTTTGAAGCTCTTCAATATAAACTTCAACGCCTGTCAAGGCTTCATTTTGGCTATTCATAATTTTACCGGATATTTTGTTTTGAGAATGCGCAAATAAGGAGCATCCTATTGAGAATAAGAAAAATATATATAATTTCATTTGTAGGGTAATATTTTTTTAACGGTCAGATGGAATTTGCATTTTTTCCTCGGAGTTAAGCTTGAGGTTTCTTGATGCTCATTTCATATGAGATTTTTTTATTGATAAATAATGATCATTCTATATTATATCAATAAAAAAGGAGGAGCCCTAGAAGATTTATATTGAATTTTGACTGAAGAAATTTGTGTTTCAACAGTAAGTGTTTTTTCTTCATTATCAAGTTTTTTAGCAATTTGAATTTCTGAAGAAAAATCAATTTTATTCGTGTTTATTTTAAAATGAAAAATGGAACAGTCAATTTTATGGGTGTCAAAATGAAGGCTGTTTTGCGCTTTACAAAAAGCGTGTTCGTGTTCTTGAAATGAATGTTTAAACTGAACTGCAAAAGGCAGCAGCACAATTGTAATCAACACAAAAGAAATTATATTTTTAAAAAGTATTTTAATTTTGTTCTAAATTTGGTTGGCTAAACTACAAAATTAAAATGAATCCTTCACGCCCAATTTACCTAAAATGACCTCCTATAAGCACCATTTTGTGATTAAAGTTCGTAGAGAATTGGTGCCAACAAACATTAAAATTCTTCGCTGATTTTTTATCAACTCCATTTCATTCTCTGAATCCGAACCGCATTTAAAATAGCCAGCAGTGCTACACCAACATCGGCAATTACAGCCTCCCATAATGTTGCCATTCCTAATGCGCCTAAAATTAGTACCAATATTTTAATACCCAGTGCGAAACCAATATTCTGCCATATAATTTTATTGGTTGAATAGCTTATTTTAATGGCTGTTGCAATTTTTGAAGGTTGGTCTGTTTGTATTACGACATCAGCAGTTTCAATGGCTGCATCACTGCCCAATCCGCCCATGGCCATACCAACATCGGCAATTGCAATGACAGGAGCATCATTTATCCCATCACCAACAAAAGCAATGGTTCTTCCTGCAGCTTTTAATTTTTCGACTTCTATTATTTTATCTTCCGGCAACAATTCACCGATTGCTTTATCTATGCCTAATTGTTTCGCGATTTTATCAACAACCGCTTGCTTATCACCTGAAAGCATCACAACTTCTTTTATGTTTTTAATGTTATGCAATGCCGTAATTGCCTGATTAGCGTCATTTTTGAGCGTATCGGCAATGGTAATATAACCTGCAAACATTTTATTTATGGCAATAACCACAATGGTTTCTGTATTTAAATCTAGTTTTTCATCATAAGAAATATTAAATTTTTTCAACAGTTTTGTGTTTCCGGCTATAACCTCATACGCGCCAACTTCTCCTTTCATCCCGTAGCCTGAAATTTCTTCAACATTGGTTGAATTGAAGGTGCTTTTATCAATTTTCGCGTATTTTACAATAGCTTCTGCAATGGGATGGGTAGAATTGGCTTCCAAAACAGCCGTTAATTCAACCAATAATTCTTTGTTGAAATTTTGGGCAACGAGTTCTTGCACTTCAAAAACACCTTTGGTTAAGGTTCCTGTTTTATCCATAACAACGGTATCAACTTTGGTCAATAAATCGATAAAGTTGGAGCCTTTAAATAAGATGCCATGTTGTGAAGCCGCGCCAATGCCTCCAAAATAACCCAATGGGATTGAAATTACCAATGCACAGGGACAAGAGATTACCAAAAAGATCAGGGCGCGTTGAAACCACATTTGAAATATATAAGCATCACCAAGAAAGAAATAGGGGATTACAACCAGTCCAATCGCCAGCCAAAATACAATGGGCGTATAAATTTTTGCCAAACGACTAACCAATAGTTGCGTTTTTGCTTTTCTGCCAACAGCTTCCTGTACTAATTTTAATATTTTTGAGAGTTTTGTATCTTCAAATTTACTGGTTACTTTTATTTCTATAACTTTAGTGAGATTTACCATTCCAGCCAGCACTTTTTCACCTTTTATTTTTGTGTCTGGAGTGGATTCACCTGTTAATGCAGCCGTGTTTAAAATAGCGTTGTTTGAAATCAATTCTCCATCCAACGCAATTTTTTCCCCAGGTTTGGTTTGAATGATTTGTCCGATTGCAACTTCTCTTGGATGTTTCACCGTAGCATGGCCATTCTCTAGCACAATAACTTCTTCAACCTGTACTTTTAACAAGGCTTCAATAGAACCTTTGGCTTTATTGACTGCGGCTTCCTGAAATAATTCCCCAACCACATAAAACAACATAACGGCGACACCTTCTTCATAAGACCCTATTAAAAATGCGCCAAGGGTTGCAACGGACATTAAGACGAACTCGTTATAAATACCTCCTTTGACAATTAATTTTCCAGCTTTTAAGAGTACCGGACCACCAATAATGATATAAATAATTCCAAACCAGATTAAAGGAACAGGTGCTTTATAAAAAGAAAGATCATAAAAATCAAAGCCAATCCCCAACAATAAAAAGAAAAATCCGACTGCCGGAATTACATAGTCTTTATTAAGGCTGAATGATTTTTTAGGATTCTGGGTTTCTTTGGTAAAATCTATAGCACAGGCAGAACCTTCTTTGCAATCTTCACTCATAATATTAAATTTGTTTCAAAAGTAATCAATTGAAGTATGCAACGGAAGTGCATTAATTTTTGTTGCACGTATCACAAATACCTTTAACCACCAGGTTAATATTCTCTGCAATATAGCCTCTAGACAAGGTTATTTTTGGAATTTTATAATCGGTAACACATATTGTTTCATTACAATTTGTACAATGAAAATGCAGGTGTAAATCGTTGTCAATTTCGCAATGGCAATTTTCTTCACACAAAGCGTATTTGGTAATTCCGGTACCATCATCTATTTTGTGGGAAATACCCTTTTCAACAAAAGTTTTTAAGGTTCTATATATGGTTGTTCTATCCGATTTGTCAAAATAATTTTCGACATCAGTCAAACTCGTTGCCGATTTTTTATTTAAGAGAAATTGTAAAACCAACAAGCGCATTGCCGTTGGTTTTACGTTATTATTTGTCAATATATTTTCTAAATTAAGCATGATGCTAATTTAAAATCTTTTTATGGATTTTTCTGTTTTAATTAATCTTTCACGCCCAATTTACTTAAAATGACTTCTAAAAGACACCATTTTGTAATGGACGATTGTAATAAATTGGCACCGACAAAGGCAGTAACCCACAACCAGTTTATATTCAGTTTTATGGCGAGAAATATGCTGATTAATATAAATGTGCCTGCAAAAGCTCTTACGATTCTGTTTTTCATTTTTGTTTATTTTTTGATTTTTTAAATTAGTATCTGGTATCTGGTATCTGGTATCTGGTATCAAGTATCAAGTATCTGGAATTTCCTATTCCCTAATTCCTATTCCCTAATTCCTAATCCCTATTCCCTAAATTCCTATTCCCTAATCCCTCATTTAAATGGATTTTTCAATATTTAACACCACAGCATGAACTTTTGATAGTGTTTTTTGTTTTGCATTAAATTTATCTACCAAATTAAAGAATTGATCTGATTTTTCTTCTGCCACAAAAGCATAGAAAATAATAGACTGGCTTTCATGCATTTCACCCGCAAACCAGTTACTTTCTATTTGCTCTTCCGATAAATCTCTAAAACCGGTAACGTCTTTATAGGAATAAATATTGATATTTGATTTTTTCAGCATGAGTTTTATTTCTTTGGAAAACTCATGAATTGCGGTGATGACAAGTAATTTCATATATTGATATTTTTTTGTTTTTTAATGGTCATATGTAATTGGCGACTATTTATTATTTTGATTTAGTGTCGCCGAACATTGTTTGGCGACTATTTATTGTTTTGCTTAAGTGTCGCCGAACTTCGTTTCGCATATTTTAATCGGAGTGCGCCTCGCATGTCCGTTATGCTCATTTTATGATTCCTTTTCTTCTAGGTTATCGTTATTGGAATTATTTTCCCATTTCTTTTTTTCTGTCATATAGTAAAGCATTGGAACCACAATGAGCGTTAACATGGTAGAGACGATTGCTCCGGCAACTAACGATATGGCCAGTCCTTGAAAAATTGGGTCAAACAAAATGATGGAAGCGCCAATTACCACGGCTCCTGTTGTCAATAAAATCGGGGTAGTTCTTACAGCACCGGCATCAATAATGGCTTGTTTTAAAGGAATTCCGTCATTCAACCGAATTTCAATAAAGTCGATCAACAATACAGAATTTCGAACCATGACGCCCGCCAAAGCAATCATACCAATAAATGAGGTTGCGGTAAAGAAAGCGCCCAATAACCAGTGGCCCAATACAATACCAATTAAAGAAAGCGGTATTGCCGCCATCATCACCAATGGTGTTTTAAAGTTTTGGAACCAGCCAACAATCAGCATATAAATGATGATAATTACAATCAGGAATGCAGTTCCTAAATCCTGAAAAACTTCTAGGGTGATTTGCCATTCACCATCCCATTTAACAGCAAAATCACTTTCGTCAGAAGGTTGTTCCAGGTAAAGTTCCTTCAGTTTGTATCCTTTTGGCAATTCAATTTTTTGTAATTTTTCTTTCATTCCTAAAATCGCATATACCGGACTTTCCAATCCGCCAGCCATATCAGCCGTAACATAAACCACGCGTTTTTGATCTTTTCTGTAAATGGTTTTTTGCAAAGTATCTTTTCTCACATTTACCAAATCACTTATTGGAATGACATTGCCCCGATTTCCTTTGATTTTTATATTTTGGATATCCCGTAAACTGGTTTTATCGGCATCGCTTAAAGCCATAACAATGTTGACCTGATCAAAAGAAGTTTCATCATATAAATAGGAAACTGGGTATTCTTTTAAAAGGTAAGTCAAATTTCCAACAATTTGCTGAGGTGCAATACCATTAAGCATGGCTTTTTCCTTATCAATTTCAAGCCTGTACTCGGTTTGAGCAGCCTCAACCATCCAGTCAATATCTACAACATCTGCAGTATTTCCCAAAATTTCCTTGACCTGCTTGGCAACTTTAATTTGATCCGGGTAGTTTGGACCGTAAACTTCTGCAACAATTGTTGATAATACAGGAGGTCCGGGCGGAACTTCCACCAATTTAACATTAGCGCCATATTTCATGGCAATTTTTTTAATTTCCGGACGCGCTTTTTTTGCGATATCATGACTTTGTAAATCCCGATCTCCTTTTAGCAATAAATTCACTTGAATGTCGGCCATATTACTGCCGCCTCGAATATCGTAATGACGAACCAAACCATTAAACGTAATAGGGGCGGAGGTGCCAATATAGTTTTGGTAATTTATGACCTCAGGTGTTGTTGAAATATATTGCGCAATCTCTTTGGTCACTGCAGCTGTTCTTTCCAGCGTA
The DNA here is from genome assembly GCA_024635575.1 of Flavobacteriia bacterium. GTDB lineage: Bacteria > Bacteroidota > Bacteroidia > Flavobacteriales > Flavobacteriaceae > Lutibacter. Next base: position 65 of record JAGXIN010000019.1, on the reverse strand, counting down.
GTGCCTTCCGGCATGTCAATAATTACCTGAAATTCATTTTTGTTGTCAAAAGGCAACATTTTTAC
>JAGXIN010000119.1 GCA_024635575.1 Flavobacteriia bacterium | reverse complement strand
TTTTCTGTAACGGGTTATTTTAACATTCGCTTCCAGCGTGTCATATCCAATAAATTCTTCTTCGGCATCATCATATAAAACTACCCAGTCATCGGTTTCAACAACTGCGGCAGCTCTTGAACGTGTTTTTTGTTTTTCCAATGCTGCCTTAAATTCCTTTTCGTTTAAGGTCATTCCTTTTTCAGAAAGAATTAAGGCTGTTAAATCAATGGGAAAACCAAAAGTATCAAACAATTCGAAGGCTTTTTTTCCGGAAACTTCTGTTCCCTCTGTATTTTTAATAATGCCGTCCAATAAAAGCAATCCTTGATCCAAGGTTCTTAAGAATGAATTTTCTTCTTCTTTAATCACATTGGTAATCAGTTGTTTTTGTGATTTCAGTTCCGGAAAATAGTCGCCCATTTGCTTACTTAAAGTGTTAGCCAATTTGTAAATAAACGGTTCTTTGGTGTTTAAAAAAGTAAATCCGTAGCGAATTGCACGTCGCAAAATTCTTCTTATTACATAACCAGCGCCCGTGTTTGAAGGCAATTGTCCGTCGGCAATCGCAAAAGCAACTGCGCGAACATGGTCGGCAATAACGCGAATCGCAATGTCTATTTCTTCATTTTCACCATATTCACAGTTGGTAATTGCTTCAATTTCCCTGATTAGTGGCATAAAAACATCGGTATCGTAGTTGGATTGTTTTTTTTGAAGCACCATGCACAAGCGTTCAAAACCCATTCCGGTATCCACATGTTTTGCAGGCAACTTTTCCAAAGAACCATCGGCTTTTCTGTTAAATTCCATAAAAACCAGATTCCAAATTTCCACCACTTGCGGATGGTCATTATTTACCAAACTTCTGCCTGAAACTTTTGCTTTTTCTTCAGCAGACCTAATATCAACATGAATTTCGGAACATGGACCACAAGGACCCTGCGCGCCCATTTCCCAGAAGTTATCTTTTTTGTTTCCGTTAATAATTCGGTCTTCGCCAATATGTTTTTTCCATAAATCGTATGCTTCCTTATCGTATTCCAAACCCTCATCTTCGGCACCTTCAAAAATAGTGACATACAAACAATCTTTATCAATTTTTAATACATCAGTCAGCAATTCCCAAGCCCAGTCAATGGCTTCTTTTTTAAAATAGTCCCCAAAACTCCAGTTTCCCAACATTTCAAACATGGTATGGTGGTAAGTATCTTTGCCCACTTCCTCCAAATCGTTATGTTTTCCAGAGACCCTTAAACATTTTTGCGTATCGGTAACACGTTTTTCAACAGCGTTTTTCTGTCCCAAAAAATACTCTTTAAAAGGCACCATGCCCGCATTGGTAAACATGAGTGTAGGATCATTTTTTAACACCATTGGAGATGACGGCACGATTGCGTGTTTTTTCGAAGCAAAAAAATCTAAAAATTGTTGACGTATGAGTTGTGATTTCATTTGATATCTCTTATTTTATTATTGGTCAAATGGTTTAGCCTATTATAATTTATTGTTTTATATAACTTTATTACAGGGCTATTTCATTTGATATTTCTTATTTTGTTGTTGGTCAAATGGTATAGCCTTTATTTAATTGTTGAGCTTGGTATCATATTTTTTTACGGCTATTTCATTTGATATTTCTTATTTTGTTACTGGTCAAATGGTTTAGCCTATTATAATTTATTGTTTTATATAAATTTATTACAGGGCTATTTCATATCTATTTTAATATTCTTTTTTTTAAGACTATTGTCCAATTTCCAATAGGGTCTATTGTGATTTTCCAAAATTTTTAAATGGCAATATTTGTTAATTATATGCTAAAAAATAAGGGGTATGCCAATTGTATAAAACATTTTGTAAATTTGTCGTTTACGCTTCAGAATATTGTCTAATATTTTGTTGTTTTATGATGCAAAAATAATATATTTTTTATACAATGGCGAAGGTAAAATATTATTACGATTCAGAGACACTTTCGTATCAAAAGATACGACCAAAAAAAAGGGAAAAATTTAAGAAATTGGTGTTGATGTTGGCTTCTGCCACAGTTTTTATGATTTTAGGTTTTGTGGTTTTTACCACTATTTTTGAATCGCCAAAAGAAAAAGAACTAAAACGCCAGTTGGAGTTTGTGAAATTAAATGAAGAATTACATGCCAAAAAAATGGTGCAGATTGGTGACGTATTGGCTGACATACAAGAAAGAGACAACAATATTTACCGATTATATTTTGAAGTTAATCCAATTCCAGACGAACAGCGCAAGGCCGGTTTTGGAGGGGTAAATCGATATAAAGCCTTGGAAGGTTTTGACAATTCTCAGATGATTATTGATGTTACCAAAAATATGGATATTTTGGCAAAACAATTGTACGTGCAGTCTAAATCGTTAGATGAAATCGTAAAATTGGCGGCAGATAAAGAAAAATTATTGGCGGCAATACCGGCAATTCAGCCTGTTAGAAATGAAGATTTGACTAGAATGGCTTCCGGTTACGGATGGCGATCTGACCCTTTTACAAAAGCAAGAAAAAGACATAAGGGAATGGACTTTTCTTCCCCTGTTGGAACACCGGTTTATGCTTCAGGTGATGGCTATGTGCAAAGGGCCGACCAAAATTCTGCCGGGTTTGGAAAGCACATCAGAATAGAACATGGTTTTGGGTATACATCCCTATATGCACATTTAAGCAATTACAATGTTAGAAGAGGACAAAAAGTAAAAAGAGGTGATTTAATTGGTTTTGTTGGAAATACAGGTCGCTCTCAAGGTCCTCATTTACATTATGAAATTCATAAAAACGGAACATCTATAAATCCTATTAATTTTTACTACGGAAACTTGTCGCCGGCAGAATTTGAAGCTATGCAAAAAGCTGCACAAATTGAAGGACAATCTCTTGACTAATGCATATAGATTTACCTGAAAAGCGATATTATAAAATTGGCGAGGTTGCCAGTGCTTTTGGCGTTAACACTTCTCATATTCGTTTTTGGGAAAATGAATTTGACATTTTAAAACCTAAAAAAAATAAAAAAGGGAACCGGTTGTTTACCCAGGAAGACATTAAAAATCTAAAACTGATTTATCATTTAGTTAAGGAAAAAGGGTTTACTTTAGAAGGCGCCAAAAATAAAATGAAAGAGCATCCAAAAGCGGTGAAGGACAATCAAGAAATCATCACCCGCCTGGAAGCCATTAAAGAAGAACTGATTAAAATTAAAAGTCAAATAAGTTAAATATTCTCAGATAAGATTGTGGCAATTTTTTTTGGTAACTAATTAAACAATACTACAAACAATTAAAAATAGTAAAAAATGAAAAAGTGGTTAATTCCTGTAATAATTGTAGCAGTTATAGCTTTTGCCGGTTATAGCTGGGTAAAAGGATTTTACAATACAACAATTCAGTTGAATGAAAATGTTTCTGAAAGCTGGGGAAATGTTCAAACAGCTTACCAACGAAGAAATGATTTAATAGGAAATCTGGTAAACACCGTTAAGGGCGCTGCCGATTTTGAAAGAGAAACGTTGACTCAAGTCATTGAAGCACGCGCAAAAGCAACTTCCGTACAAATTGATCCAACAAACATAACACCTGAGCAATTGGCTCAGTTTAACCAAGCCCAGGGAGGTTTGAGTGGCGCTTTAAAGAGTTTATTGGTAACGGTTGAGCGTTATCCCGAATTAAAGGCAAACCAAAATTTCTTGAAATTGCAGGATGAATTGGCAAGTACCGAAAATCAGATTTTAACGGCCCGTACACGTTTTAACGAAGCAACTAAACCATATAATAATCACGTAAAGAAATTTCCAAATTCAATTTTAGCCGGAATTTTTAATTTTGAGGGCAAACCTTATTTTGATGCCGAAGCAGGTGCAGAAAATGCCCCTGAAGTAGAATTTGATTTTGGTAAAAAAGAATAATGTCAAAAATTGAAGATTTTTTAACAATTGAGCAAGAACAGGCTATAATTAAAGCAATTGAAATAGCCGAGAAAAACACTTCGGGAGAAATCCGTGTCCATATAGAAAATAACACAAATTCACCTCCATTGGAAAGAGCTTTGGAGGTTTTTCATTTGTTGGAAATGGAAAAAACCGAGTTGAGAAATGGTGTACTGTTTTATATGGCTATTGAAAGCAGAAAATTTGCCATTTTAGGCGATGAAGGAATCCATACGAAAGTAACCGAAAATTTTTGGGATGCTGAAAAAGAATTGATGCTTTCCTATTTTAAAAAGGGTGAATTTTCAAAAGGATTGGAACTTGCCATTATTGAGGTTGGAAACAAACTGAAAGAAAACTTCCCTTATCATTCAACGGATACCGACGAATTATCTAATGAAATTTCAAGTGGATAATAACCAATTATGTATAAATTTACTATAAAATATATTACTTTTTTTATAACTATTTTGTTGGCACAGGGTGCTTTTGGGCAATTCACGATTCCTCAAAAACCAAAAGTGCAGACAAGTGTTTACGATTATGCAAAACTATTGACAAGCGAACAAAAATCGGCACTTGAAAGCAAATTAATCAAATATTCCGATTCCACTTCAACCCAAATAGTGGTGGCCACCGTAGAAACCATAAATGGAGAAGATATTGGAATTTTAACACCAAAATGGGCACACCAATGGGGAATTGGCCAGGCGAAAGAGGACAATGGCGTTTTTGTGCTTTTGGCCAACAAAGAACGTAAAATATGGATTGCGCCGGGCTATGGTGTAGAGCATAAATTAACGGCCGGAATTAATGGTGAATTGGTGAGAAATGTGATTATTCCTGAATTTAAGAAAGGAGATTTTTATGGTGGTTTGGACAAAGGAACCGATGCTATTTTTGAGGTATTAAAAGGCACTTATAAAAGCAAGAAATCTACTAAAGATAAAAGTTCTGGTATCCCGAGTGCTTTTATTATTGCCATTATTTTTATTATTTTATTGGTTGTTTTTTCAAAGAAAAACAAAGACGGAAACGATAGAGGTAAAGGGCTTAGAAAAGATTCATCAGGAATGAATATTCTAACAGCCATACTTTTAAGCAGAGCTGGCAGAGGTGGTTTTGGCAGTGGCGGCTTCGGCGGTGGATCAAGCGGTGGCGGCTTCGGTGGTGGTTTTGGTGGCGGTGGATTCAGTGGCGGTGGTGCAGGCGGCGGCTGGTAATCTAATGTTGTGTTTTATAACATTCACTTTTAATTTTAATCCTCTATGAATTTATACGTTGAATTTGTAATAAAATACCCAATTTATAGTGCTATGATACAATTTGCAGTATTGGGTACTTTGGGCGACATCCTATCCAAATGGATGCAACAAGGTAAAATATTCTTACCCTATAAATTACCGGTTATATTGTTAAAAATGATGGAATGGGCAATCATTGCCATTACCATTAAATATGCATTTGTTGGCTATCGGGGATTTTTGGCAAACTTGGTCGCGCATCATTTAGTTCCGGAGATGGGATTGTTTGGAAGTGCCTTTGCCTTATCTGTATGTATGAATTTACAATATGGTTTGTTTCTGGTTATTTTCCATCGTTTTCTCGACAATCTTATTGCCAAACAAAATAACTGGAAAAATATTGATAAAGGAATGCTGTCCCTAATTTGGTTTTGGATTCCTGCGCATACCATCACCTTTATGCTGGATAAACCTTATCAAATTGGTTTGGCCGCAATTTGGTCGCTTGTTTTGGGCTTTATTTTAGGCTATTACAACCGAGAAAGCAAATAAATTAATTTTTTAACCAATATTTTTCATTATTTTGGTTCTCAAATTTCAGAAAAAATAAGAATGAATATTCAAAAAAGCATTTTGGCTTTAGAAAAAGCAATTCCATTTTATGAGCAACATCAAAAATTGGTATCCGAGAAAAATGTGGCGTGGCATTTAGATCATTCATTAAAAGTAATTAATAGTGTTTGTGAGGAATTAAAAGCATCCAAGCCTGAAAATTATAAGAGCACTTTCAGTATACTTAAATTTTATATTTTTTTAAGAGGCAGAATTCCCAGAGGCAGGGCAACTGCTCCAAAATCTGTTGTTTCAAATGAAGAAATTTTAAAATCATCTATTGAATCCCAATTGGCTTTGGCGAAAACCAATTTACAAGAGATTAAAAAATTACCTGTAAAAAGTAATTTTGACCATCCTTATTTTGGGAAATTATCCTTAAAAAAGAGTCAGCATTTTTTAGCTATTCACACCAACCACCATCTATTTATTGTTAATGATATACTTGTTAAGTCACCTACAGCATAATGTCGAAATTTCTTTCACATCATAATTTAAACTATTCTTCAATCGACGCTGTTCTTGAATCTTCCAACTTTTAACTTTTAACTTTTTCTAATAATGATCGTGTTTATCCGTCAATTTACCTTTATAAACACGATGTACAAAAGTGACATAAACCAAAATTAACACAAATGCAATAATCCACCACACCAAACCTACCTGTAAACCATAAGATTCTGATGAAGTGTTGTAAATGGTTAATGAAGGAACTTGTGAATTTGTGCTTGGCAATACCACCGGAAACATAGCTGTAACTGCACTGCCTATTCCACTAATAATAAACAACGTTGAACTTGCAAACCCAAGCCAATGCTTGTTGCTTTTTGCGAATAAAAGCATTCCAATGAAACCAAATAAGGCCATGAAAGGCAATATATAAGCATAAGGATGCTGGACAAATAGTTCTTTGTTGAAGGATTTCATCGCCATAAAAGCGAACAAAGAAATAAGAATAAAAACCAGAAGGGTAATCCAAAGAGGCAATATTTTTGATTGTAATTTTTTTATAAAATCACCTTCGGTTTTTAAAATTATCCAATAAGCACCATGAATTGTAAGGGATAAAATTGCGACCAAGCCAATGGTTAAGGTAAACCAATCTATCACTCCCGGATGTTCAGCAAAAGGCGAAAAACTTCCATCCCACAAAGGGGTGAAAAATGAATAATGATGGTTAAATTGTGCAACTCCATCTTCAACACCGCCTAAATTTACGCCTCTAATGATATTACCGAAAGCAATCCCAAAAAATAATGCCAATAGCAAACTGGATATCCCAAAACCTTTTTGCCAGGGTTTTATCCATAATTCGTGATTGATTAAGTGTGTAAATTCAATGCCAAGTGCTCTAAAAATAAAGAGCCATAAAATAAAGATCATCGGTAAATAAAATCCGCTAAAAGCCGAAGCATATAAGGTTGGAAAAGCAGCAAATAATACGCCGCCGGTTGCAACAAGCCAAACTTCATTTCCGTCCCAAAATGGGCTGATGGCCCTCATAACCTGCTTTTTTTCGTCATCGCTTTTTGCAAAAAATAAATGTATAATCCCCGCACCAAAATCATATCCGTCCAATACGATATACATAACCAGCATAAAGCATAAAATAACATACCAAGTAATCTCCATTTTTAAGTTGTTTTTATAGTTGTTTCCGGTCCTTTATGTACTATTTTTCCAACAAGTATCAACATGATAAATCCCAAAACGAGGTATAAACCTACAAACCCCAACAAAGTAAATAAGGAATTTCCTGAAGAGACATTTTCCGAAACACCATCAGCAGTTTTAAATAAACCATAGACCAAATAAGGCTGTCGGCCCAATTCAGCAGTGTACCAGCCTGCTGTATTTGCAATGTAAGGAAATGGAATGGCGAATAAAAGCACCCATAAAAACCAACGTTGCAGTGCTAATTTTTTTCGCCATAAATACCAAACACCCAAAAGCATAATTCCTATAAAAATAGTACCCAATCCAATCATAATATGATAGGAATAATACAATCCCGGAATATTAATTGGCCATTCTTCCTTTGGGAAATCGTTCAGTCCTTTAATCTCGGCATTCCACCGCTGATAAGTAAGAAAACTCAAAAGCTTGGGCACTTCAATTTTATTGTCCAATTGTTGGGTTTTCATGTTCGGCTGGCCAATTAAAACGATGGGCGCACCTTCTTCGGCATTAAATAAACCTTCCATGGCAGCCAAGGTGACCGGCTGATTTTTTACCACTTGTTGCGCCAATAAATCTCCTGTGGGAAAAGCAACAGACAATGTTGAAATTGCTCCCGTAATAATGGCAGTTTTAAGGAATAACATTCCATATTTGTGGTGTTTTTTTACCAATAGGTAAAAAGCGCCCGTTCCTCCAATTACAAAGGAAGTGGTGACCAATGAAGCCATTTGATTGTGGAAAAAAGAAGGTAACAACCAAGGATTTGAAAATAAATCGGAAAAGTTTTTCAACACAAATTTACCATTTGCCAAAATCTCATGGCCAACAGGATTCTGCATCCAGGAATGTGTTGCAATAATTAAATAACCACTTGCCCAGGCACCTATAAAAATTAAAAAAGCAGTCATAAAATGAAGCTTTTTCCCCAGTAATTTTTCTCCAAACAAAAACAATCCTAAAAATGAAGATTCCAGAAAAAAGGAAAACATTCCTTCCATAGCAAGGGTTTGACCAATGATATTTCCTGTTCGTTCTGAAAATTGCGCCCAATTGGTGCCAAACTGAAATTCCATAGGAATACCGGTAACCACGCCCATTGCAAAATTAACGGCAAATATTTTTGCCCAGAATTTTGCGGAATCATTAAAGATAAGTTGATTTGTTTTTAAGTAAAGACCTTTATAAATAACGATAATTAATGCCAGCCCCATAGTTAGTTGGGGAAATAAATAATGATAAGTTATTGTAAAGGCAAATTGTAACCTGTTATATAACAGTGCGTCATCCATAAACAGTAATTTTTAATTTTGAACTCTAAAAATACAGTTTATTGTTTACAAAATCTGTCATTTGAATGACAGATTTATTGTGACTTTTAAATTAAATGTCTTGCTGTCTTGCCATCAAAATAGTCTTCAGTCTTTTTTATTTAGCCTTTGACCTTTTAAATTCCCGTTATGGAATTACTTCTGCCTAAAATAAACGACTACAGGAACTCCCGTAAAGTTGAAAATTTCTCTCATCTTGTTTTCAACAAAACGCTTGTAAGGATCCTTAACATATTGTGGTAAATTCGCGAAAAACACAAATTGTGGCGTTGGTGTAGGCAACTGCGTACAAAATTTAACTTTAATGTATTTTCCTTTATTTGCAGGGGGAGGACTTGATTTTAAAATGTCCAGCATCACCTCGTTTAGTTTGCTTGTTGGAATACGTTTTTTTCTGTTTTCAAAAACCTCAACAGCAGTCTCAATGGCTTTAAAAACACGTTGTTTTGTTAAAGCGCTGATAAAAACAATTGGCACATCAGTAAATGGCGCAATTTCTTCTCTAATCTTAGCTTCAAAATCCTTCATGGTATTGGTTTCCTTTTCAATCAGATCCCATTTATTTACAAGGATTACAATTCCTTTTCTGTTCTTTTCTGCAAGCCAAAAAATATTTTCATCCTGTCCTTCAAATTCACGGGTGGCATCAACCACCAAAATTGCGACATCACATTCTTCAATCGCTTTTACAGCGCGCATAACAGAATAAAACTCTAAATCTTCTTTAACTTTTGATTTTTTTCTGATTCCTGCGGTATCCACCAAATTAAATTCAAATCCAAAACGATTGTATTTTGTATCAACCGTATCTCGTGTTGTGCCGGCAATATCGGTTACAATATTTCTTTCTTCTCCAATTAATGCATTTATGAAAGAGGATTTTCCTGCATTTGGTCTTCCGACAACGGCAAATCGAGGCAACTCATGTTCTTCTTCAACTTTCTCATCCATTTCGGCAACCAGAGTATCCAAAAGTTCGCCTGTACCGCTTCCGTTAATTGAGGAAAGTGTAAAATATTCACCCAATCCAAGGTTATAAAATTCTACGGCATCTGCTTCCCGCATAGAATTATCAACTTTGTTAACAGCCATAAAAATGGGCTTTTTTATTTTGCGAAGCATATTGGCAACCTCAACATCCATAGGTGTAATGCCTTCTTCAACATCAACAACAAATATGATATAATCAGCTTCATCAATGGCCAACTGAACCTGTTTTCTTATTTCTTCTTCAAAAACATCTCCAGAACCTATGGCATATCCGCCCGTATCAATTACTGAAAATTCTTTTCCGTTCCAATCACTTTTACCGTAATGTCTGTCACGCGTAACACCACTTACCGAATCAACAATGGCGTCTCTTCGTTTTACCAAACGATTAAACAATGTTGATTTTCCAACATTAGGCCTTCCTACAATGGCTACAATATTACTCATGTGTTTTTAATTTTTTGCAAAATTACGCTTTTTTATTTTTAAAATTTAGGTGTTATCAATTCTAAATTAGACATGTAATAAAAAATAGTATATTTCGATTCTGAAAAAATCGAATTATATGAATGAACAAAAAAGCAGTGATATATATTTACGTCCCAGATTTAAAATGAATTTTGAAGAAAATCATCAAAATTTGATTGAGAAATTTAAATATATTTCAAAAAATAAAACAAGCAAGTTTTGTATTTTAATTTCCGATGGACATGTGATCATTGATATCCCTATGGAAGAAAATCATTTCTGGTCACCGCAATTAAACATTGAAATTGAGAGAATTGAAGAAAACAGGAGTTTAGTTAAAGGATTGTTTGGGCCGAAACCACAAGTGTGGACATTGTTTATGTTTATTCATTTTGCCATGGCAGTGGCTTTTATTGGTTTTTCAATAGCTGCCTATGTGCAATGGACTTTAAAAGGCATTTATAATGTAACTTTGACTGTCACTTTGGCCTTACCAATTTTATGGATTGTCATGTATTTTTTAGGCAGAATTGGAAAAAAAACGGGTCACAAACAAATGAACGAACTTCATGAGTTTATGATGGAAACTTTATTAAGTTGAAAGGAAATTAGCCAATTAGAAAGTTAAAAATTGTAAAGAAAATAGAAAAAAGACAAAAAGTAAAAAACAGGTCAACTCTAGTCAGAGAATTTCAAATATTTAAATATCAACTATAACCAACTAATCATTATATCCAAATCTCCTAAGTTGACGTTTGTCGCTTCGCCAGTCTTTATTCACTTTTACATACAATTCCAAATGGATTTTTTTATCGAAAAATTTCTCTAAATCTTTTCGAGCTTCTACACCCACACGTTTTAGGGCAGCACCCTTATGTCCTATAATGATTCCTTTTTGGGTCTCGCGTTCCACCATAATAATGGAACGGATTTTAATAATTTTATCGCTTTCAATAAATTCTTCGGTTTCCACTTCAACTGAATATGGAATTTCCTTTTTGTAGTGCATCAATATTTTTTCCCGAATGGCTTCATTAATAAAAAAGCGCTCCGGTTTGTCAGTAAGCTGATCTTTTGGGTAGAAGGCTGGCGATTCTGGCAATAGTTCAATAATACGTTCAAAAAGACCATCAACATTAAACTTTTCTAAAGCAGAAATCACATAAACTTCAGCATTGGGTACCTTTTCTTTCCAATAAATAACTTTTTCTTCCACTTCTTCCTGGGTGGACATGTCTATTTTGTTAATTAATAAAAGAACAGGGATGGATGTTGTTTTGATTTTTTCGAAAAAAACCTCATCTTTTAATTCCTTTTCGCCAATTTCAACCATATAGATAAGCACATCAGCATCCTCAAAAGCCGATTTCACGAAATTCATCATGGAAGATTGAAGCTCGTAGGCGGGTTTTATGATTCCGGGAGTATCAGAAAAAAGAATTTGAAAATCCTCGCCATTCACAATTCCTAAAATTCTATGGCGTGTAGTTTGCGCTTTTGAGGTGATAATTGATAATTTTTCACCAACAAAGGCATTCATTAACGTAGATTTACCAACGTTAGGATTTCCAATAATATTTACAAAACCTGCTTTATGCTTCATTTTCAAGATATAAAATGCAAAGGTAATCTTAAATATTTTTAATTGTAAAAATCTTATTGCTTTTTTAAAAAAAGATGTATCTTTGCAATCCAAATCGCGGGGTAGAGCAGCAGGTAGCTCGTCGGGCTCATAACCCGAAGGTCGCTGGTTCGAGTCCAGTCCCCGCTACTAGTAAATTCCTTAAACAATTCATTATGAATTGTTAAAGGAATTTTTAATTTAAATATTCCCGAATTATTCCCGATTATTTGACTCGCTCAATATCTAAATATAAGTAAGTACATATTACATGGAGTTTTGTATAGAAGTTTGAAAGTTTTATTTTGTGTCTTAGAACTTGAATGAT
>JAGXIN010000118.1 GCA_024635575.1 Flavobacteriia bacterium | reverse complement strand
TTGACCAATTGACCAATCAGCCAATTTAATTCCTTCCTCAGAAATGGTAATCAGTTTTTGTCTGAATAAACCACCAACTGCATTTTTGAACGCCTTTTTACTCATACCCAACTGATATTTTATTTCATCAGGGGCACTTTTATCGGTCAGCGGCAAAAAACCTTCGTTTTCTTTTAACGCTTTTAATAATTTAATTTCGTAGCTCACTATGGTTTGTTTAAAACCAATAGGCTGCAAACTTATGTCGAGCTTCTCGTCTTCCCTTATTTTTTTTATGTAGCCAGTTAATTGCTGACCTTCATGAATTTTTTGAAAGAGCTCATTTTTGTAGAGCAATCCTTCAAATTCGTGATTTACCATTACCGTAAAACCCAATGTTGTGGACTTCACAACCAATAAATCTACCTTATCCCCTATCTTTAATTCTTCCATTTTTTTAAGCTTTTAAATTGTTGAAATATGCTTTTAATATGCTGTCATTTTCTAACCTTGGCGTGAAGATTTCCAAGACCTTCGGAAGATTTGAATCTTCATAAAAATTAGAAAGCTGTAGTTGTAATTCTGCTTCATCTTTTGCTGTGCTGTATTCAAAATGATACATTTTACATAAATGTTCTGCAGTTAAATGATGTGGCGTTTCGAAATAATCCAGCGCATCAGATTGCTGAGGGCCTGGGATAAATCTGAAAATGCCGCCACCTCCATTGTTAATCATTATAATTCTAAAATTATTTGGGATATAGTTGTTCCACAGTGCATTGCTGTCATACATAAAACTGATATCTCCTGTAATGAACAAGGTATTTTCTTTAACTGCATAGGCCGCGCCAATGGCGGTACTTGTGCATCCGTCAATTCCGCTTGTGCCACGGTTGCAGAAAATTCGCCAGGTTTTATTGCTATCGAACAGTTGGGCATATCGTATGACGGAACTGTTTCCAAGTTGCAATTGTGTATGGTTTGGAATGGTTGCTAAAATAGCATTAAACACTTTTAAATCGGAAAACGCACAGCTTGTCATGAATTCATGGTGCTTTTGCAATCGGATTTCCTTTTTATGTAACCAAAATTCTTGGTAATTGCTTTCTTTAGATTTTGTTAAAAAGAAAAACTGGCTGAAAAATAATTGCGGTGATACCTTAAAATGATGTTCTAAACAATGAAAAGTATTGAAAGCCCTTTTGGCATCTGCATGCCAATGGTGTTTTGGTTTGAAGTTGCGCAGCTGTTCCTTTATTTTTTTTGAAACAATCATTCCGCCTATAGTCACGAGGATATCCGGTTTAAATGCCACCAATTCATCTTCCATAAAAGGAAAAATTAATTTATCGATGCTGTTTATAAATTTAGGATCGGAAACATTGGCCGTATTTTCAATCAGCACCAAAACCGACGGATCTTTTGCCAGATGTTCCAATTGCGTTTGAAGCAACTCATCAGGGAAATGTTGTCCCACCAATACCATTTTTTTTGCAGAAGCATTCCAAATGTCTGCGAATATCTGAAGTTCATCTACGTCTAACGGAATTTCCTTTAGCAACGACTTTTCTTCAATTTTGACTATTTTCGATTTTAATTGTTGAACTGCAACCTCAATATTTTCTGCTGTAATTTTTTCATATAATGGTTCATCAAAAGGCACATTGATATGCACGGGACCTTTTTTATTTATTGCGGTATGCAGTGCTTTTTCAATAAGTTCACTATCATTTCCACCACCTAAATTTGCGCTGAATAAAATGTGATTTTCGAATACATTTTCCTGGCGAATTGTTTGTCCGTCCCCAACATCAATCAAATGCGCAGGCCTGTCTGCTGAAATAACCACTAAAGGAATATTGCTGTAAAAAGCTTCTGCAATGGCCGGATAATAGTTAAGTAAGGCTGAGCCTGAAGAACATACCAAAGCAACAGGTTTTCTGGTTTGCTGCGCAATTCCCAAAGCAAAAAAAGCAGCACTGCGCTCGTCGACAACTGACAAGGTTTTACTGTATTTTGATTTGTTAAAGCCAATAATCAGTGGTGCATTGCGTGAACCCGGAGAAATAACAATATGTTCAATCTCATTTGCCGCACATGAAGCTATGATAAGTTGCGCTAATTCTGTATTTGGATATTGTGGCATTCAATTGCTTAATTAAAGGTGCAAATTTAAGGAAAGTTATTTCAGCAAATCATGAATTGCTACATCATTTATGTCCGTAAATACAAATTCTATAAAATGCTATTTCATAACAACACATTTTTCATAACCTCCGCCTTCGAAACAGTTTCCTCCCATTCATTTTCAGGATTGCTGTCTGCAGTAATTCCGCCTCCAATATAAAGAGACGCAAAATTATTTTCCAGTTGCATACAGCGTAAATTCACAAATAAACCGGTATTATTATTCTTATTCATCTCACCTAAATACCCAGAATAATAAGTTCTTTCATAACCTTCATGCTGCAAAATAAAATTTGCGGCAACTGTTTTTGGCAATCCACAAACTGCGGGTGTTGGATGCAGGGCATTTATGAGTTTTTCCAATGAATTATCTGATTTCAATTTACCTGAAATGTCGGTTCTTAAATGCACTAAATTGCCAGCCTGAACTGTAAATGGGGTTGTGAACTCCAATGATTCAGCAAATTTATTTAAATTTTCCAGCATAAATTCTGTCACATATTGTTGTTCCTGTTTTTCTTTTTTTTGCCAAATAACTTTTGTTGTTCCATTATATTTTTGGGTTCCTGCCAAAGCCATGGTTTTGAAATTGCCATTTTCAACAGTGAGCAGCCTTTCCGGTGTTGCGCCAAGCCACAATCCTACCTCTGGATGAAACCATAAATACACAAATGCATTTTTGTAGGCTTTAAGCATTTTTTTGAAGATGTTCAATACATTTAAATTGGTGCATTCAAGCGTTTCTTTTCGCGACAAAACAATTTTTTCGGCATGTTTATTTTTTATAAAATCAATGCCTTTTTGAACCAATGAAATGTGTTTTTCTTTTAAAGAAACCAATTTGTCGCTATTTGTAAACTGAGCTTTTTCAATAAAAAATTCATCACTTTCCAAAAAATCCATTTCATGATTGGTTGTGCTGAACGAATCACATTCCTTAAAGGGAAAAATCACCATTTTTTCCTTTGGGTCAAATGGCGCAAATACAAAACCCGCTTCATCAAATGAATTTAATTCATACAATTCGTTTGTTAGCTGCACATAAGCTGTCAAAAGGTTTTCATTTGGTTTTCTGAATACTACAAATGGTGCTTTTGTTTTGTAAGCATTTTCAATTTCGATAAAAAATTTCGCTATTTCTTTCTGCAACTGTATGTATTAAATGATTAAACTAATATTAAGTACCAAAAAAAATGATAATTCCCTATACTTTAGGCAATATAATATTGGTGAGTCTGCAAGTTGAAATTAATTTTCCCTGATCATCTTCCACCCTGATTTCAATTAAATGAGTGGTTCTGCCTTTATGAATAAATGTTGCTGTTGCTGTTACATTTCCATTTTTAACACTTCGTAAATGATTGGCGGAAAAGGCAATTCCCCTCACCATAAATTTATCGTTATCAATCACCAACATGGAAGCCGGACTCCCAACACTTTCCGCCAAAGCCATAGTGGCGCCTCCGTTTAAAATGCCATCAGGCTGAAAAACCGCAGAATTCACAGGCATTTGGGCAACCAAATAATCCTCGCCAAAATCGGTGTAGGTGATGTGCAAGGTTTCATTCAATGTGTTTTTGCATAGTGCATTTAATTCCTGTAATGTTTTATTTTTTTGATTCATATTCCAATTGGGTACTTAAATTTTCAAAGATTAAATTAAATAACCCAATTTTAAAAACTAGGCCACAAAAAAATTATTTATGTTGCTTTTATTAAAAAATGTCAGCACGTAAAAATAAGAATTAAAACTTAAAATAGTACATTTGCGTTTTAATGAATTGATAAAATGGCCTACAAAATTAGAGTACTGTTAGATGTTGAAAAAGATGTAATTAGAGATATTCTTGTTAATGAAACCATTAATTTAGAAGATCTACATTCAATTATTTCAAAATCATTTGGGTTTCAAGGGCTTGAAATGGCTTCTTTTTACAGAACAAATGAAGATTGGGAACAGGGCGAGGAAATTCCGTTATTTGACATGTCTGACGACGGCACTGCATTGTGCATGCGCAATTGTTTGGTGAAGGATATTTTGAAAAAAGAAGGAGACAATCTGATTTATGTATATGATTTTCTTTCAATGTGGACGTTTTTTGTTGAATTGTCCAAAATTATGACCACCAAGGAAAAGGACTTGCCAAAAGTCATGTTATCCATAGGAAACAAACCGGATAAAGCACCCGAAAAAGAATTTATTGCTGAAGATTTATTTGATGATTTGGAGAACTTTGATGACGAAGATGATATTGAAAATTTAGATGAGTTTGACTATGACAACTATTAACGAATAATATAGGTGTTTACATTTTCATAATTTCTTATCACAAAATCGAATCCCACTTTTAAAATTTCGCCCATAGATTTACATTTCTTGAAATTTTTATCGTTGGAATATTTCACCAAATCCATTTTTAATTGCTGAACTTTTTCAGGCGTTGAGATAGTATCATTTGTCATACATTCCAATAAAGCATTTATCCGGGTGTGAGCGCCTCTAAATCTTCTGGCAATTGCCGAACGTTCTTCTTTTTTATATTGCTCCACAGATTCTTTTTGTAGGTTTTCGGCAACCATTTTAACATAAGGATAATTTTCTTTAAAATATTGCGGAAAATAGACTTTTAAATTTCCTTCATAGCATTGCTGATCAAAATCCATGGCCCGAATCCTATATTCAACCTGATCAAAATCATATGAAGCCACAATCACGTAATTATAAGCACGCATATCTCCCAACAAACGGATTACACAGCGTTCGTTAAATTTAACAAACTCTTTTGAAAGTCTTTTTTTGCCGCTGACCGACATATTTTTAAGATTTTCCTCGATAAAACTATCTCCGGGAACGCCCAATACATGTTCTTCAATTAAAGTGTCTTTGTAAACCAAAAAGTTGATATTGTTGGGTGACAGAATATGCTCTAATTCAAGTCCGTACACCCTTGAGGCATCAGCTTTTTTGACATAAATATAAGTGTGGTTGTCGTTTAAGATATTCCTGATTTTTACCCTGAATGGTTTTGAATTTCCAAAAGTGCAATAGTCTATGGCATCAATGTTTAAAAAAGAAACAGAATCCTCGCTCCCATCACCGTGTAAAATAATGTACATGCGCTTAAGGCTTAAATCAATTTCATCGCGTTCGTGATCCGAATAATATACCCTAATCCACAATGAATCGTCTCCATTTTTGTCATCAACGGCAATGCCGCCTGCAAAACGAAGCAAGTCGTCATAAAAAATCGGAATTTTAATATTCCTGTTGTATTCGGTTAAATACGCATATAACTGATCGTTAATGGGATAACTCGGTTTTTTTCGCGACATTAATTTTTCTTCCTTCATATAATTATATGGTAAAGTCCAAATTTAGTATATTGCAGTAACAATTATTGTTAATAAACGTCTAAATTTAATACTAAACAACAAAAATTTGGAAACAATTCTCTCATTAAAAAATCTTCATAAAAAATTTGGTGCCATTCATGCGGTAAATGATTTATCTTTTGATATTAAAAAAGGCAATGTTTACGGCATTTTAGGCCCAAATGGCAGTGGAAAATCGACCACGCTGGGCATTATTTTAAATGTTGTCAATAAAACCTCCGGAACTTTTAGCTGGTTCGACGGTAATTTAACAACACACCAAGCTTTAAAAAAAGTAGGCGCTATTATTGAGCGACCTAATTTTTATCCGTATATGACCGCCATTCAAAATTTAAAATTGGTTTGTAAGATAAAAGAAATCCCGTTTACCAAAATTGAAGAAAAACTTAAAACCGTCAATTTATACGAACGCAGAAACAGTAAATTTTCAACTTTTTCATTGGGAATGAAGCAACGTTTGGCCATTGCTTCAGCCCTATTGAATGATCCCGAAATATTGATTTTAGATGAACCCACCAACGGATTGGACCCCCAAGGAATCCACGAAATTAGGGTGATCATTAAAGAAATTGCCCAAAATGGAACCACTATTTTATTGGCCTCACATTTATTGGATGAAGTTGAAAAAGTGTGCTCCCATGTAGTCGTAATTAGAAATGGGATAAAATTATATTCAGGAAGCGTTGATGAAATGGTAGCTTCCCACGGACTTTTTGAACTTAAAGTGGATGCAGATAGTTATAAATTAATGGATTTACTTACGAAATTCGAAGGAATTACATCCGTTAAAGCAGAAGAGGAAAAAATAATTGCCACCTTAAACAAACCTATTTCAGCTTCAGAAATAAACAATTATTTATTTCATAATGGCATTGTATTGTCGCATTTGGTTAAACGCAAACCAAGTTTAGAACAACAATTTTTAACGTTAACCAACAAAAAATAAGACATGTTACGATTATTAAACATAGAAATTCATAAGTTAAAATACAACAGGGCCAGCAGGGTTTTAATTTTTATTTATTTTATTTTACTGACATCCATTGCATTAATTGCAGCCATAAAATTTGATATTGGTCCGGTTAAATTTCATTTAGCGGAACAAGGCATTTTTAATTTCCCTTATATATGGCACTTTAATACCTATATGGCTGCCATTTTTAAATTTTTCTTATTGCTTGTTATTGTTTCCATGATGGCCAATGAATACAGCAACAAAACCCTAAAACAAAATTTGATTGACGGCTTAAGTAAGCAGGAATTTGTGCTCTCCAAATTTTATACAGTTGTACTTCTTGCTTTAATTTCAACCATATTTGTGTTTGTTGTCTCCCTTATTCTCGGTTACAGCTATTCTGATTTTAACGAGATTTCTATCGTAACTACGGATCTGGAATATTTATTTGCCTTTTTTATAAAACTTGTTGCTTTTTTCTCCTTCGGATTGTTCTTGGGAATTTTAGTGAAGCGATCCGCTTTTGCGGTTGGTGCCATGTTTGTTTGGTTCATGATTGAAGGTTTTGCCAAAGGAATGCTATACTGGAAATTTGAATCGATTGTTGACAAAGTGATGCAGTTTTTTCCTTTGGAAGCTATGAGCAATTTAATAAAGGAACCTTTTACCCGTTTGAGCGCAGTTAAAACAGTTGCAAATCAAGTTGGTGAAGATTTGTCAAAAGATTTCTCAGTACAGCCCAAAGACATTGTTATTGTGTTAGTTTGGACTGCAATCTTTATTTACTTTTCTTATGTTTTATTAAAAAAGAGAGATTTGTAATTAGAGATTAGGGGTTTTGAATGAGTGTTAAATTT
>JAGXIN010000117.1 GCA_024635575.1 Flavobacteriia bacterium | reverse complement strand
GGATATTTTGCGCCAACATCTCGTTTTGGTTATCCTGAAGAATTAAAGTATTTGGTTGATAAATTGCACCAAAGCGATATTGGAATTATTTTAGATTGGGTGCCTTCACATTTTCCTGAAGATGCTCACGGACTTGGTTTTTTTGATGGATCAAGTTTGTACGAACATCCAGATAAGCGAAAAGGCTACCACCAAGATTGGAAAAGCCTTATTTTTAACTACGGAAGAAATGAAGTCCGTTCATTTTTAATCAGCAATGCTGTTTTTTGGCTGGAACAATATCACGCCGATGGTTTGCGGGTTGATGCCGTCGCATCTATGTTGTTTTTAGATTATTCGCGTGAAGATGGTGAATGGGAACCTAATATTTATGGAGGAAATGAAAATTTGGATGCGGTTCTGTTTTTAAAGGAATTGAATGAAGAAGTGTATAAATCGTTTCCGGATGTGCAAACTATTGCTGAAGAATCTACTGCATTCCCTATGGTTACCAAGCCAACTTTTGTAGGCGGATTGGGTTTCGGAATGAAATGGATGATGGGTTGGATGCACGATACTTTAGACTATTTCTCTAAAGACACCATTTACAGAAAATACCATCAAAATGAAATTACATTTAGTTTAACCTACACTTTTACAGAGAATTTTATGTTGCCCTTGTCACATGATGAAGTGGTGCACGGTAAAAAAACGATTTTAGGGCGTATGCCTGGCGATGAATGGCAACGCTTTGCGAATCTCCGCTTGTTGTATGGCTATATGTTTACGCATCCCGGTACAAAGTTATTATTTATGGGAAGTGAATTTGGGCATTATGAAGAATGGAATTTTCAAAAAAGCCTGGATTGGAATTTACTGGAGTTTCTCCCGCATAAAAACACACAAATTTTTTTTAAGGACTTAAACCAATTTTATAAAACCACCCCTTCTTTATATGAAAAAGGCTTCAGTAAAGAAGGTTTCGAATGGGTAAGTTATGATGATTCCGAAAACTCCGTGATTTCATATTTAAGAAAAGGTAACAATCCTAAGGATGATGTATTGGTCATCTGTAATTTTTCACCAAAAACATTGGAAAATTATAAAATAAGGATTCCGAGAAAAGGAAAATTGCAGGAAATATTTAGCAGCAATCATGAAAAATATGGAGGAAGTGGTCTTGTTAATCGCCAAAAAATTACCATAAAGAAACAACCTAAAAAAGTTGATGAATATTCCGCTATTCTTGTTTTGCCGCCACTTGGAATCTCAATTTTAAAATTCTGTTAAATTTAATACTACTTAATTGCATTAATTTTACATATATGTTAATAAAGGTGTGATATTTTTAATAAAAATTATATTTATTAAATTGTTTATTTTAGTAGGTTTGCACTTCGACAAAATAATTTAATTTATGATTATAAATACCGACCTTGATCTAAAAGGAAATCAGTTTCCTTCAAAAATAATTTCCTATAAAAAAGATGTTGACACACTTTATTTTACAAGTGAAAATAATGTGGTTTTACAGCTAACTATTCAGAGAGACAGTGTGTTGCGATTTCGATATACAACAACTTCAATTTTTGAGAATGATTTTTCTTATGCCATTACCCGTTATGCGAGCAGAGGCTTTAACCACCTTGAAGTAACGGAAGATGACAACAAATATATTATTACTACTTCTAAATTAATTTGTCATATTTCAAAAGAAGATATGAGAAATTCAATTTTTGATGCAAAGAACAAGATGCTTATTTCAGAAGATGAACTTGGGTTTCACTGGGAAGAAAGTTATGAATTTGGAGGGAATATTGTGAAGATGTCTAAAGATTCCCAAGAAAAAGAAAGCTATTACGGACTGGGTGATAAGCCTGTCCCTTTAAATTTAAAGGGAAAACGTTTTGAAAATTGGGTTACTGATTCTTATGCATTTAATAAGGATACTGACCCGATTTATAAAGCAATTCCTTTTTATACAGGGCTTCATCACGGAAAAGCCTACGGCATATTTTTCGACAATACTTTTCGCTCATATTTCGATTTTTGTCAGGAACGAAGAAATGTTACGAGTTTTTGGGCGCAGGGAGGAGAAATGAATTATTATTTTATATATGGTCCAGAAATGGGTGAAGTGGTATCCAATTATACTGATTTAACAGGAAAACCACAGGAATTACCACCACTTTGGGCATTGGGGTATCATCAGTGTAAATGGAGTTATTATCCGGAATCCAACGTAAAAGAAGTGACCAATAAATTTAGGGAGTTAAAAATTCCATGTGATGCTATTTATTTAGACATAGATTATATGGAAGGATTTAGGTGTTTTACTTGGAATAAAGAATATTTCCCTGATCTGAAAAGGATGGTGAAAGAATTGACCGATAATGGATTTAAAACTGTGGCTATTATTGACCCGGGAATAAAAATCGATAATGATTACAGTGTTTTTAAAGAAGGGCTGGAGAAAGATTATTTTTGTAAACGTGCAGATGGTCCCTATATGAAAGGAAAAGTATGGCCAGGAGAATGCTATTTTCCAGATTTCACCAAGCCTGAAGTTCGCGAATGGTGGTCAGGTTTGTTTAAGGAACTTATTGAAGATATTGGGATAAAAGGGGTCTGGAATGATATGAACGAACCCGCAATTATGGATGTGCCTGGAAAAACATTTCCAAATGATGTAAGGCATGATTATGACGGAAATGAATGCAGCCACAGAAAAGCACATAACATTTATGGTATGCAAATGGCCAGAGCCACTTATCACGGGTTAAAGAAATTCTCATATCCAAAACGTCCTTTTGCCATTACCAGAGCAGCTTATTCTGGAACACAACGTTATTCATCAACCTGGACCGGCGATAATGTGGCCTCATGGGAACATTTAACCATTGCAAATTTGCAGGCACAACGCATGTGTATGTCAGGTTTCTCATTTGTGGGCTCAGATATTGGCGGATTTGCAGAACAACCCAATGGGGAACTTTATGCACGCTGGATACAGTTAGGAATTTTTCACCCATTTTGCAGAACGCATTCATCTGGTAATCATGGAGATCAGGAACCTTGGGCTTTTGGTGGAAATATTACTGATATTGTTAGAAAATTCATTGAAATCAGGTACCAATTATTGCCTTATTTATACACGGCATTTTGGCGTTATGCAACAGAAGGAATTCCTATTTTGAAATCTTTGGTTTTATATGACCAAACGGATATGCACACCCATTACAGAAATGATGAATTTGTTTTTGGAGAGAAAATATTGGCTTGTCCAATTACAGAACCAAATTCCAAAGGAAGAAGAATGTATATTCCGGAAGGAAATTGGTATAATTTCTGGGACAATACGTTGGTTAAAGGTGGCAATGAAGTTTGGGTTGATGCTGATTTAGACAGTATGCCAATTTTTGTGAAAGAAGGAGCCATAATCCCAAAATACCCTATTCAACAATATGTTGGAGAAAAGGAAATTGAGGAACTTTATTTGGATGTATTTTTTAAATTGGGAAACGAAAAATCGCAGGTTTATGAAGATGCACAAGATGGATTTGATTATAAAAAAGGAAGGTTTAGTTTAAGAAATTTCAACCTTTTAGGGAAAGAAAATTCATTGACCATTCAACAATTTAAATCGGGAAAATTTATTACGCCATATGAAACATTTGAAATTAATTTAATAGGATTGCCTTTTGAAATTGAAAAAGTGGAAGTGGATAACATTGAAATTGATTTGGCTTTGGCTTCCAGTCTGCAAAAGAATATTTTGGTAATTACAAAAGAATTTACAGAACTTCGTATAATGGGTAAATAATATTAAATTTTAATCAAGGAATTGATACTTCTCATTCAAAATTATTAAAAAAAAAGCTTCCCGAAAATAAGGAAGCTTTTTTTATATTGTGAATTAATAGTCAATTAAGAAGGCTATTTTAGTTTGATAAAATCACTTTATTATTTGATCGTATTAAAGACTTATATAAATCGAATTTTTTCATTATTGAAAGTCTAATCTATTGGACATTTTAAATATTTAGAAAATTGATCCAAAGCAAGAGCGGTTTATTTTTACCTAATTATGTATATTTGACTTATTAAAATCGAAAAAATTAAATTAAAAATAAAAAATGAAACTTTTAGAAAATAAAACGGCTTTAATTACAGGAGCAACAAGAGGGATAGGAAAAGGAATTGCACAAACTTTCGCAAAACAAGGAGCAAACGTTGCATTTACATACAGTTCTTCTACTGAAGCTGCGGACGCATTGGAAAAAGAATTGATAAAATTTGGCGTAAAAGCAAAAGGCTACAAATCAAATGCCGCAAATTATGAGGCTGCCCAAGAATTGGCGGCAGAAGTTTTAAAGGAATTTGGGACAATTGATGTTTTGATAAACAATGCGGGAATTACAAAAGACAATTTGTTAATGCGAATCTCTGAAGAAGATTTTGATACCGTAATAGAAGTAAATTTAAAATCCGTTTTCAATTTAACAAAAGCAGTCATTAGACCAATGATGAAGCAGCGCTCCGGATCTATTATTAATATGAGTTCAGTGGTCGGATTAAAAGGAAACGCAGGACAAACAAATTATGCAGCTTCCAAGGCCGGAATTATTGGGTTTTCTAAATCTGTCGCTTTGGAATTGGGTTCAAGAAACATTAGGTGCAATGTGATTGCTCCAGGCTTTATTGAAACTGAAATGACCGCAAGTTTGCCAGAAGATACAGTGAAACAATGGAGAGACGCCATTCCATTGAAAAGAGGAGGAACACCTGAAGATGTTGCCAATGCCTGCGTATTTTTAGCTTCGGATATGAGTTCTTATATTACCGGACAAACCTTAAGTGTTGATGGAGGAATGCTGACCTAAGGTTTGAGGAATATGTTTAGGTAAAAAGAATTTTTTATAAATAACAATCAAATTAAAACATTGATAAATAATAATGGAAACTGAAAAATTGTTATTTATAATTTTAGCAGTATTTGTAGCATTATTTATTGCTTTTTTTCAATACATTTATAAAAACAAAGAGAGAAGCCAATTAACTTATTGGCTTTCTTTTTTTAGATTTATAACCATTTTTTTGATACTATTTTTGCTTATAAATCCTTATTTTAAAAAAGACAATATTGAAATTATAAAACCAAATTTATTAGTTGCGGTAGATAATTCGAAGTCTATTAATTACAATTCACAAAATGATGTGGTAAAAAGTTTTATAGAGAAAATAAAGGAGGACTCGGAATTAAATAACAAATACAACATCAATTTTTTTGGTTTTGGCGCTAATTTATATCCGTTAGATACATTAAGTTTTAAGGAAAGTCAAACCAATTTATCATTTCCTTTTCAAGAATTTTCAAAATTATATAAAACTGGTTCAAGTCCGGTAATTTTAATTTCAGACGGAAACCAAACAGTTGGAAACGCTGTTGAATTTGTAGATTATAAAAGTCCGGTTTTCCCTTTTATTGTTGGAGATACCACTGTTTTAGAAGATATTTACATCAGCCAATTAAATGTCAATCCATTTACTTTTATCAATAATCAGCTGCCTGTCGAGCTCTTTATCAATTACACAGGAAACAAGCCTATAACCAAAAATCTCAGCGTTTATCATAAAGGAACAAAAGTTTATTCGGAGAAATTTCAATTTTCAAAAAATCAAAATGTTAGAACAGCTTCATTTTTTTTAAAAGCCACCATAAAAGGAAATCAATTTTATACAGCTACTGTTGATCAGCTTAAAGAAGAGAAAAACACGCAAAATAACACAAAAAATTTTAGCATCAATGCTATTGAAGAGAAATCTGATATTCTGATTTTATCATCCATTGTCCATCCAGATTTAGGAATGCTAAAAAAATCCATTGAAAGCAATAAGCAAAGAACAGTCACCATTTCAAATGTTATTAATTTTAAAGGTAAAATAAACGATTATCAATTGATTATGCTTTATCAGCCAACAATAACATTCAAAAAAATCTTTAAAGAAATAAACCAAAAGAATTTGAATTATTTTGTGATAACAGGAAGAAGTACTGATTGGAATTTCTTAAATAGCGCTCAATCGAGTTTTTCAAAAAAAGCAAGTGAGGAGCAAGAAAATTATCTTCCAATTTTCAATTCAAATTACCCAACTTTCTTAAGTACAGATATTGGTTTTTCAACTTTTGCGCCCATTGAAGATCAATTTGGCGACCTTACGTTTTCAGTTCCATACCAATCTTTATTATTTCAAAAAATAGGAAATATAGAAATAGACAAGCCATTATTGGCTACTTTTGAAAACAGCAATCAAAAAGCAGCCATTTTATTGGGAGAAAATTCTTGGAGATGGAGAATGAACAGTTTTGTCGAAAATAAAACTTTTGAACGTTTTGATGGATTTTTAGCCGGTTTAATTCACTATTTGCTTTCTACTGATTCAAAAAGCAGGTTAAACGTAACCGTAAATCCAATTTATTATGCGAATGAAATTATTCAAATTTCGGCAAGTTATTTGGATGAAAATTTCAATTTTGACAATAGGAGCAAACTTTGGTTGACAGTTTCTAATAAAGAAACGAATTTTACTAAAAAAATACCTTTTTCAGTATTAAACAATCGATTTGTTGTTGAGCTTTCAACAATTCCTTTTGGAGAATATGAATATACCGTTTCGGTTGAAAATCAGGATGATAACATTTCTGGCATTTTTAAAATTCTTCCTTTTGAAATTGAAGCACAATTTACAAATGCCAACGCCCAACAGTTAAAAAAAGTTGCCAATGAAACAAAAGGGAGCGTTTTTTTTAACAATCAGGAGCAAAATTTAATCGATTATTTAATAAATGATGTACGCTTTAAAAGTATTCAGAAAAATACCATTTCAAGAACACCGCTAATTGATTGGAAATGGATTTTGGGTTTAATTATACTTTCATTAAGCATAGAATGGTTTACCCGAAAATATTTTGGTAAGATTTGATGAGTTATGCCAAAATAAATATAATTTGTTGAGCCTTTTTTAGATTGGCTATTTGGCTTGTAAACCCCATTAAATTAAATGACAAATTTAGCCGTTATAAATTTGTTTTGTATCTTTGAAAAAATATTAAAAATAGAAAAAAATGAGTAACGGACAATTACAATTGCCAAAAACGTTAATGCCAATTATTATAGGCGTAATTATACTGATAATCTTTATATCAAAATCAACAACAACAATCGATTCGGGAGAAGTAGGAGTGTTGTATAAAACATTCGGAGGCGGTGTTGTTACCGAAGAAATGCCTTTGGGAGAAGGATTCCATGTTGTGGCACCTTGGAATAAAGTATTTGTTTATAATGTAAGACAACAAGAATTGCTGGAAAGAGAAATGTCAGTATTATCATCTAATGGTCTTGAAATTAAACTTGATGCTTCTGTTTTATACCAACCCACAGCTGCCACGGTTGGGTTCTTGCATCAAACAAGAGGTCAGGATTATCTTAATAGTGTAATAATTCCAGCGGTTCGCTCAGCAACAAGAAGCGTTGTCGGCAGATATACACCGGAACAATTATATTCAACGAAACGTGATGCTATTCAAGCTGAAATTTATGAAGAAACTAAAAAAATTGTAGAGCCGCAATATATTCAGTTAAATGCAATTTTAGTTAGAGATGTAACTTTACCTCCAACAATTAAAACAGCGATTGAAAGTAAATTAAAACAAGAGCAGGAATCATTGGAATATGAATTTAGATTGGTAACAGCATCAAAAGAAGCTGAAAAACAAGTAATTGAAGCAAAAGGTAAGGCAGATGCCAACCGTATTTTAAGCGCCTCATTGAATGAACAAATTCTTCAGGACAAAGGTATTGATGCTACAATTAAATTATCTGAATCATCAAACAGTAAAGTCATTGTTATTGGAGGCGGAAAAGGAGGGCTTCCGATTATTTTAGGAAATCAATAGAAAGAAAAATATGTTATAAAAAATGCACCTAATTTAGGTGCATTTTTTATTTTCGGCAATTTGGATAATTTTACTTTTTGTTGTAGAGATTTAAGAAACTTATATTCCATACCTTCTATAAGTATCCCATTGTAATCTTTTTGTTGATGCAAAACATGAAAAAGGAATATTTTTTTTGTTTTTGTCTGACTGGTTTAAATCTGTAGTTTTCATAATATATAGTTTTTAAGTTGTTAGTATTTATTTAAAAGACGCCTTAAAATAAAAGTTGTTACACTATCTTGTATAACATAGTACTATATTAACAAAATTTTAACAAATGTGATATTTAATAAGAGGGTAATGGG
Source organism: Flavobacteriia bacterium (assembly GCA_024635575.1). Classification (GTDB taxonomy): domain Bacteria; phylum Bacteroidota; class Bacteroidia; order Flavobacteriales; family Flavobacteriaceae; genus Lutibacter. Next base: position 2,972 of record JAGXIN010000117.1, on the reverse strand, counting down.
AAGTAAAGGTTAATTTGATTGATCATATTCGGCTAAAACCTCATTTAATACGCCAATAAGAATATTACAGCCTTTATAAATTTCGTCTTCAGAAATGTTAAGTGGTGGTGTTATTCTAATTGCTTTTCCTTCAAATAATAACCAAAATAATAACAAACCCTTATCTATGCATTTTAAAATAATTTGGGAAGCCATTTCACTGCTTTCAACCAATGGAGCCAACATCAATCCTCTTCCTCTAATTTCGGTGATTAAAGGATGAACCAATAATTTTCTAAACAAGGATTCTTTATAAAGAACTTGTTCCATTAAGTCGGAATCAAGTAATTCCGTAAGGGTTACAAACGCCGCGGCGGCAATCACTGGATGTCCGCCAAAAGTGGTGATGTGTCCAAGTTTTGGGTGCTGTTTTAAACAGTCCATAATTTGGTAGGAAGAAATAAAAGCACCTATTGGCATGCCTCCACCCAAACCTTTCCCTGCAACAATGATATCTGGAATGACGTTGTAATTTTCAAAACCAAAAAGTTTTCCAGTGCGGCCAATTCCCGACTGTATTTCATCTAAAATTAGCAAAGCGCCAACTTCTGTGCATCTTTCCTTAACCTTTTCTAAATAATCGTTTTGAGATTGTATAAAACCCGCACCACCTTGAATTGTTTCTAAAATGACACCAGCTGTATTGCTGGTTATTTTATTTATATCGTTTAAATCGTTGAACTTTATAAATTTAATTCCTGGAATTAAAGGTCTAAAAGCACTATTTTGTTCTTCGGAACCGCAAACACTCATGGCGCCCTGAGTATTGCCGTGATACCCATTTTTTGCTGCAATAATTTCGCTTCTTCCAGTATAGCGTTTTGCTAATTTCATTGCACCTTCGGTGGCTTCAGTTCCTGAATTTGTTAAATAAACTGTTTCTAAAGGCTTTGGTAAATTTGCTGCCAATAATTTACATAAATCAACTTGAGGCTTTTGTACAAATTCACCATAAACCATGACATGCGTGTATTTATCTACCTGATCTTTTATCGCCTGCGAAATTTTAGGGTGATTGTGTCCCAGTGTATTTGCCGATACGCCGGCAATAAAATCTAAATATTCTTTCCCATTTGAGCCATAAACATAACAGCCATTGGCATGGGATATTTCAATTGCCAATGGGTGAGTGGATGTTTGTGCCTGATATTTAAAAAAATCTTCTTTCAATTTTTTGTAATTTACTTTTCTTTGATTTCTGTTTTTTTAGTATCTAATTTATCATAAATAAAAATCCCTTCTTTGTTGAGCGGACGTTCATTTTCACGCCAAATAAATCCTTTTAAAATTTTCTCATTTTCAGGAAGTTTTGATGGGGGAAACGTTTTGCCTTCCGGCTTTTGAATAAAATCTATGGTTTCAATTTCATTATTAGACATCGTAATAAAAATATTTTTACTGCTCTTCATTCTGGTGATTCCCACCAATTCCTGAAGGTCATTTCTGAGATAAAAGACTACCTCACTGTTTCCAACAACATCTAGCGTTTTTAATGCATTATTTTCAAATTTCCCATACATATTTTTACCTTTTAATTGGCTAAATCCTGCGGAATCCTTTTGAACCATAAAGGCATTATTCAATATTTTTAAAGAGTCAAGCTGCTCGGTTTTTGGATTTGAAATTAGATGAATTGAATCTCCAGTTATCTGATTTCCTTGCGTCCACATGACTGGATTGATAAGTAATTTGGTCAATCCTGTTTTTTCATGGGTAATCAAGGAATCACATTTTCCTTGTAAATCCGATTTAAAAAATTTCACGTGATTAAACGCTCTCACAACACGGTCTTCGACTTTTCCGGTGACCATTAATTTATCGCCATGAATAAAAACAGAATCCTTTTCAATGATAGAAATTGCCACTGCTTTTTTAATGATAAAAACTGAATCTTTTAGTTTAAAATATTCTGCATAGCCACCCTTTATAATAGATTGGTTTATAGTATCCACCACAATGATATTGCCTGTTGCTGAAGCAAATTCAATATTTTTATTGTAGTACAAACTATCGCCCTCAATAGTGCGGTCTTTATAAAATATTTTAGAATTCTTTAAAAAATAGGAAATATTTGTTTTTGAATTGTGGTGTCCCTTTTCGGTATAAATAGAATCTTGCTTGCTTGTGATGGTAGAAGGTCCCAACAAATCAGCAATGCCTGTATTGGTATAATAATTCAAATGATTTGAAACCACTTTACTATCCTTACTGGTAACTGTAACATTGGTAAAAGCCTGGAATTTTTTGGTGCGTAAATAATAATCGCCAATTTTGCTTTTTAAAACATTGGTTGCGTCCGTAATCGTTCCGCCACTTTTGTAATAAAGCTGCTGTGTTTCCCTGTCAAATTTTAAAGTGTCTGTTTGTAAAGTCATTACATCATCTTTCAAAACTACATTTCCCCAAGAGGTCGCTATTTTGGACTGTGCGTCATAATCGGTATATTTGCTGGTTTGTACAATGGTATCGCCCTGATTTATAAGAACATTCCCCATCGCTTTCACCAATTTTTTTTCTTGATAAATATAGGCTTTGTCGCAACGCAATGTTGCGCCTTCATGTTCAATGAAGACATTTCCCACAGAGATTGTTGCTCCCGGAAATTCAGGTTTTACAAAAGTGTTATCAGCTCTTAGGATTTGAATTTTTTTTGTTTGGGAAAATCCTGCAATACTGACAAATATAATAATGAAGAAAATTAATTTTTTCAAACCTAATTATTTTGTTACAAAATTAATGAAAAAGAAGGATGTAAATTATAAAACTGAATTAAAATAAAAAAGCTCCATTTTTGGAGCTTTTTTATTTTTTATCTCACGATGGTTTGCTTTCTGTCTGGACCCACAGAAACAATTTTCACAGGCACTTCAACAAAATCTTCTATAAATTTAATGTAATCGTTTAATTCTTTTGGCAATGTTGTGGCGCTTGTC
>JAGXIN010000002.1 GCA_024635575.1 Flavobacteriia bacterium | reverse complement strand
GTTTCATCCCTTTCCGGTAAATTTTTAACGCCTCCAAATGAAACGTATATAATGGTGCTAAACAAAACAATTGCCGATAAACCAATAAGTATTGCAATTTTGGAGAGATGTATCTTTTTGGAGGTCATATTAATAAAAAAATTAGCAAAGTTAGGATTTATAAAATCTGCGAAGAGGTTTCCTGCATTCCATAATTCAATAGCAAGGATATGTTTTCTATCTGTCTTACACTTTGCAAATTTAACTAAATTAAGAAGATTTGAAGTGATATGAAGCAAAATTCCAGCCAATACAAGAGATTTTGGTTTTAGACCAACCGAAACACCCGTTTTGTATTTGAAAAATTTTAATAATCGGAAAACGAGGCTTAATTTAGTCCCAGGCGGCTGTGTGGATTAGAAAAAACTTCTATCTGATAGGTTTTCCATAATTAAATGATGGTTAAACTTTTTGGAACAATGCGCTTTAAGGCATAAACACATCTTTCTCCGTAATTATCGAATTAACTTATCTATTTTCTGTAGATTTTTTTATTTATCAAAATTATTAATATTAGAAATTACGACCTCATTAAACATCGTTTTTCTTCAATATATTTTAATCTAAAATAAATTTATAACAGACTTAAGTCCAAATAAAATTTTTAATCATATTTTAAATATATTTTTTAACTTCGCTGAATCAGACAAAATAAAAAATGTCCCTATTAATAAATTTTTTCCTTTTTCTTTAGGTTGAATAAAAAGTGACATCCATATATTTATGAATCAAATAATATCCATGAAAAAATCCTTTTATTTAATTGTAGTCTTATTTTTAATTTTTAGTTCGTGTAAAGAAGATAAACAGGCACATCTTTTAGATGATGCCCCCGTTGCCAAAAAAATCCCTGAATCATTAACTATTCATGGAGACACCAGAATAGACGATTATTTTTGGATGCGCTTAAGTGATGAACAAAAAAATGCAGAAACTCCAGATACACAAACTCAAGATGTATTGGATTATTTGAATGCAGAAAATGCATATTTAAATAAAGTAATGAAACACACAGAACCATTACAAAAAAAATTATATGATGAAATTATTGGTCGCATAAAAAAGGATGATCAATCTGTTCCTGTAAATGATAATGGTTACTCCTATTATACTCGTTTTGAAGAAGGGGGAGATTACGCTTTGTATTGCAGAAAAAAAATTGATGGCGATGGTAGTGAAGAAATTATGATTAACGGTCCGAAAATGGCTAAAGGACACTCCTATTTTGGTATCGGCAGTCAATCTGTAAGCCCAGACAACAAATTAATGGCTTATGGTATTGATACCGTCTCAAGACGCAGATATACTATTTATTTCAAAAATTTAGAATCAGGCGAAATATTAAATGATAAATTAAGCAACACCAGCGGAAGAGCAACATGGGCAAACGATCATAAAACCATTTTTTATACAACCAAAGATCCTGAAACGCTTCGTGAAAATAAAATTTATAAACATTTATTAGGTACAGACCAGTCTAAAGATGTACTTGTATTTGAAGAAAAAGACGAAACCTTTACTTGCGGTGTTTTTAAATCAAAATCCAAAGCATATTTAATGATTGGAAGTTTCCAAACACTTTCTACAGAGTTTCAATATTTAGATGCAAATACACCTAACGGAGAATGGAAAATTATTCAACCAAGAGAAAGAGGTTTGGAATATCACCCGGATCATTTTGGTGACAATTTTTACATTCGAACCAATTTAAATGCCAAAAATTTTCGTTTGGTAAAAACGCCTGTTAAAGCTACTTCCAAAGAAAATTGGACCGATGTAATACCACACAGAGATAGCGTTTTCTTAGAAGATTTTGACCTTTTTAAAGATTATCTGGTAATAGGTGAAAGATTAAATGGTTTAAGAACAATTCGTATTATGAAATGGGATGGCGGCGAGTATTATATTAAGTTTAATGACCCAGCTTATTTTGCTTACACAACCTCAAATTTAGATTTTAATACCGATATTTTACGTTATAATTATTCATCTCTTACAACTCCAAATAGCACTTATGAGTACAATATGAATACGAAAGAACAAGTATTGCTTAAACAAGAAGAGATTTTGGATACTGGTTTTTCACCTGATAATTATATTTCAGAACGTTTATATGCTACTGCAAAAGATGGCACAAAAATTCCGATTTCCTTGGTATACAAAAAAGGTATTGAAAAAAGTTCTGAAACTCCTTTACTACTTTATTCTTATGGGTCCTATGGCAGCAGTACTGAACCAACTTTTGATTCTGGCAGATTAAGTTTGTTGAACAGAGGTTTTGTATATGCAATTGCGCATATAAGAGGCGGACAGGAAATGGGAAGAGATTGGTATGAAAATGGAAAATTATTAAAAAAGAAAAATACTTTTAAAGATTTTATTGATGCAGGTGAGTTTTTAGTAAATGAAGGGTTTACCAGCAGCAAACATTTATATGCCCTTGGAGGAAGCGCTGGAGGTTTATTAATGGGAGCAATTGTAAATATGAAACCAACATTATGGAATGGTGTAATTGCAGCAGTTCCTTTTGTAGATGTTGTATCTACCATGTTAGATGAAACAATTCCCTTAACTACCTTTGAGTTTGATGAATGGGGAAATCCGAAAGACAAAGAATACTATGATTATATAAAATCCTATTCTCCTTATGATAATGTTGAAGCAAAAGCGTATCCAAATATGTTAATTACAACTGGTTATTGGGATAGTCAGGTACAGTATTGGGAACCGACAAAATGGATTGCAAAGCTTCGCGCCATGAAAACGGATAACAACCTTCTTATTATGGATTGCAATATGGAAACTGGTCATGGTGGTGCTTCCGGGCGTTTTGAGAAATACAAGAGAACTGCCTTATTTTATGCCTTTTTATTGGATTTAGAGAAAATACAAGAGTAAAATATTAAATTGAGGCTGAAAAAATATATACATTTTTGAAAGCCTCGATTTGAAGCGTATATTTCAGGAAGATTTAAATTCCTTTAAACAAATTATAGGATTAAAACTGCTCCAGAAACTGAATGCGTTTTTCAATAATTGGATGGACTTAAAACAATTCTTTTAAGCCTCCAAATAAATTTGCCGAAGTATCTTTCGGGGTATTTTCAATAAATATTTGCTGCACTTCTTCACTCTTCTCCAGTTCTACATGGTGATTTCCTTATATTTTTCATAAAGTAGAAGCCAATGCCATATTTTTCTATGTGTGCTGATGAAATTAACAAATTAAAAAGATCATTTGACAATGAAATTAATCAATTAAATAAAAATCAGTAATTTAGAGAAATTATTTAATTTCATTATGGAAAATTCTGAAAATAAAAATAAAGAAGAACTTCAGAAAAATAAACAATCGGAAGTCAAGCTGCAAGATGAGATGAAATACAAAAAAATCGTACTCGAATTTATTGGAATCCCAGTATTCTTTAAAGATAACGACCATCGAATCATCTTCGCAAACAATGCCTTTTTCGATTTTTTTGGTCTGGATGAAAATAGCGTAATAGGTAAAACCCTTGTTGAAAACGTCTCGGAAAATGAAATGCAACATTTTCTCAAAATAGACAGAAGCGTCCTCGATACAGGCATTCCCGACATTAGAGAAGAAGCGCTTACTGTTAACGGTATAACGCATACCATTATAACTAAAAAGACACGATTCATAGATGAAGCTGGCAATAGGTTTCTGGTGGGTTCAATAAACGACATTACCGAACGTAAGGAGTTTGAAAAAAAGCTTCTTGAAAGCAAAGATCATCTTAAATTAATTTATGACACTGTTGAAGATCTCATTTTTCATTTAAAAGTTGAGGAAAATAATTCGTATCGGTTCTTATTCGTGAATAAATCCTTTTCTACAATTACAGGTCTTTCAGAAGAAAAGGTTGTTGGTAAATTTGTAAAAGAAATCATTTCTGAACCATCATTATCCTTTGTGTTAAACAAATACAAACAAGCAATTTTAGAAAAATCAGTTGTTAAATGGGAAGATACAACTGAATACCCCACAGGAAAATTAATTGGAGATGTCAGTATTTCTCCAGTATTTGATAATTTAGGCAATTGTACAGATTTGGTAGGCACCATTCATAATATCACTGAGAAAAAAAGAGTTGAATCTGAAAAAAATAAAGCTTACAAGCTACTGTTTAGCACCTTAGAAAACATGACCGATGGTTTTGTTTCTTTAGACAGAAATTGGCATTGCATTTATGTAAATAAAATTGGAGGCACTTTGTTTGGCAAAAACCCGGAAGAATTAACGGGAAAACATTTATGGACAGAATTTGCGGAGAGCATTGACCACCCTTTTTATAAAAATTTTCACAAAGCTATTGAAACTAACGAACCTGTTAATTTTGAAGATTATTACCAACCATGGGACAAATGGTTTGATAATCGGGTAATTCCTTCAGAAAATGGACTCTCCATATTTTTTCATGATATTACCGATCGGAAAAAATCGGAGTTGGAGCTAAAAAAACATAAAGACCATTTAGAAAAGCTCGTAAAAGAGCGTACCCAGCAAATTGAAGATAAAAATAAAACGCTAGAAAGATTGAATAAGTTATTTGTGGGTCGTGAAATGCGAATGGCCGAATTAAAAAATCAAATAGCCGAATTGAAAAAAAATAATAAATAATTAAAACCTTATGAATGGGATAGCCTACAATCAAATTTTAATTCTTCTTTTTCAATGTTTAATCGTTGGAACACTACTTTTAGGCTTATTCAGGCTTCGGTCCGTATTTGGTTTAAGTTTGCTGTTCACGGCATTGGGGGTATTTCAATTTATGCAAGTGTTTATTTATAACACAATTTACTTTGAAATTACGTCGGATATTTTAGTTTCGCCAGGAACAATTGTATTTAGCGGAAGTCTTTTTGCCATATTGCTCATTTACATTCGCGAAGATGCTTTGGAAGCCCGTAAAATAATTTATGCAATTATTGCAGCAAATCTTGTTTTATCGTTTATGCAATTTGTAATAAGCTGGGGAATAGAAAATGATGCAGTTCTAAATGTTTACGATTTGCCAAAAAAATTCTTTACGCAAGACATACGAGCTATCATAATTGGCACTTTTGCACTTATTTTAGATACTTTTATAGTAATTTTTATTTATGAAACAATATCACGGTATGTTTCCTCTCTCTTTTTACGTATCTTTTTTTCAATGACAATTGTATTAAGTATAGATTCCCTCATTTTTAATTTAGGTATATTATATGGAACAGACCAATTTCTAAATCGTTTAATTTCTCATTTGACTGCAAAAATTTCATCCGCGTTTGTTTATTCAATCTTATTTACAATTTACCTTACTTATTTTGAAAAGAAATCTATAAAAAGTGAATCTAAATCGAGTGCTTTTAATGATATTTTTTCTGTGCTTACCTACCGTCAAAAATATGAACAGATTTTTACTGAAAAAAAACAACTGGACGAAAAATTTAAGGAAAAAGAAATACAGTTTCAGACAATCTTTGAAAAAGCACGTAATGTTATTTATGTCATTTCTAGAGAAGGAAAGCTTACATCAATTAATCCTGCATTTGAAGAACTAACAGGTTGGTCAGTAAAAGAATGGATTAATCAACCTTTTTTACAACTTGTTCATCCTGATGATTTGCACTTGGCCATGCAGTCATTTAAAAGTATTTTAGAAGAAAAAGAAGTCAAGCCTTACGAACTGCGAATTTTATGTAAATCTGGTGAATATAGAATTGGAGAATTTACTCCTGCATTACTAAAAAGTAAAAATAATTATATCGGAGTTTTAGGTATCGCAACGGATGTAACCGAGCGTAAAAAAGCTAAAGAATTATTGAGAAAAAGCGAAAAACGTTTTAAAACCATCTTTGAAGAAGCCCCTTTAGGAATTGCTTTAATTGAATCATTAACAGGTCGTTTT
>JAGXIN010000116.1 GCA_024635575.1 Flavobacteriia bacterium | reverse complement strand
GGGGGTTAGGGGGCTTATTCCAAATCCTGAAGTTCCCCTAGTTGTTTTAGGATGTCAAAAGTTTTTTTCGCTTCTTCTTCATTAATAATAGAAATGGCAGCACCTACATGAACCAACACATAATCTCCAACATTGGCTTCAGGAACCAAAGTTAGACTCACTTCTTTTAAAATTCCGTCAAAAGACACTTTTCCCAATCTAAAAGTTTCATCCAACTGAGAGGTAATTTCTATTAATTTTCCGGGAATTGATAAACACATAATAATTTACGATTTTGCCCTTCGACTCCGCTCAGGGTGACAGATTTTATTTTTTAGTTTTTATATTCAAGCTTTAATTTTTTCAACCATTGATACCATCCATCCATTCCTTCTCCCGTTGTTGCAGAAACTTCAAAAAATACCAACTTCGGATTTACCTGCAGCGCGTATTTTTTAATATTTTCAACATTTATATTTACGTAAGGAAGTAAATCTATTTTATTGATGATACAAATATCAGAAGTATAAAACATATCAGGATACTTGATGGGCTTGTCCTCTCCTTCGGTAGTGCTTATAATTACAATGCGTTTGTTTTCACCTAAATCGAACATAGACGGACAAACCAAATTACCAACATTCTCAATCATTAAAACCGAATTGTCTTTTACATTCAACTTTTTAACGGCATCATAAACCATATCGCTTTCCAAATGGCAACCTTTACCCGTATTTATCTGAATTACGGGAATATCAAGTGCGGCAATTCTGTTGGCATCGTTTAAGGTTTGCTGATCACCTTCAATAACATAAAATGGAATTTCTGCTTTTAAATCGGCCAAAGTACGTTCCAAAAGTGTTGTTTTTCCAGAACCTGGTGAACTTACCAAATTTAGTGCAAATATATTTTTTGCTTCAAAATAGCCCCTGTTTCTGGCGGCCAAAAGCTGGTTATTTTGAAGAATGTCCTGCTCAATTTCCAAGACTTTGTGATTATGGTCGTGCTCATGAGTATGTGAATGATTATGATGTTCCTCATGAGAATGGGAATGACCGTTGTGATGATGGTGTTCGTCATGTGAATGCTCCCCATGATGTTGATCCCCGTGAGAATGATTCTTTTCTCCTGGTTTTGAAATTATTGGACCGTTATTTTCGGTGCCGCAACCACAAGTTCCACACATAATTAACTAAGTTTTAAATGACTTCCAATGCTTTTACCCTCAATTCTTTTCCTTGCAAAATACCTTTAAAATAACTGTTGCAATAGGGACAGGGATCAAATAATTTCTCGATCTCAAATTCTGTATCGCAATCAATGCATTTTCCTTTTCCTTTAATAATAACAATTTCTTTTTCAGCAAATTCAAGCACTGTATCCTTAATGGCCGATTCCCAGATAAAATTTAAAGAATCAAGTTCAATGCCGGACAAAACACCTATTTCAAGTTCAATTTTTGTGACTCTTTCTGCCTTTGCTTTCGCTGCTTCATCTTCGGCAATTTTAACAATTCCCAATGCTATAGATAACTCGTGCATAATTAAAAAAAGCGTTTGAAATCAAATTTACAAATTATCTTTAAATAAATAGTTGAATGTGAATTTTCTTCGGTTATTTTTATTTGGTTTAAATAAGTATCGTAAAATAATTAGCCTTATTTTAAAACATTCTAAATTAGACGGTTATGTTAAATTATTCAAAAAAATTTGTACTTTAGTTATGTGCTTTTATTAAAGCGGAAAGCACAAGAGTTAAAAGTCTTTTCAATTACTTAAAAACTTTACTTATGCCTACCGAAAACGAACAAAGAGACACTTACTACGAAAGCATCATAAAACAAGGCTATAGCCGTAGAGATTTCATTAAATTTTCTACCTATATGGCTGCTTTTATGGGCTTGGAATCTTCTATGGTTGGACAAATTGCCGAATCTTTAGAGAAAACACCAAGAATACCAATTATTTGGGAACACTATCAAGAATGCACATGTTGCAGTGAATCTTTTATCAAATCGGACCATCCTATTGTAGCCGATATTATTTTAGACAGAATATCCCTGGATTATACCCAAACTTTAATGGCTGCTTCCGGGCATCAGGCTGAAGCGGCAAAAAAAGCAACCATGGATAAATACAAAGGCGAATATATTCTTTGTGTTGAGGGTTCAGTTCCTTTAGGTGATGACGGTTATTGTTGCATCGCCGGAAAATCAGCGAAGGCTTCTTTACTGGAAGCTGCTGAAGGCGCAAAAGCCATCATTACTTGGGGTAGCTGCGCATCTAACGGGTGCGTACAGGCTGCAAAACCAAACCCTACAGGCGCAACGCCTATTCATAAAATAGTAAAAAACAAACCTATCATAAAAGTACCTGGTTGTCCGCCAATTGGCGAGGTTATGGCTGGTGTCATTATGCATGTGGTGGCATTTGATCGTTTGCCGGAATTGGACCGATTGGGAAGACCAAAAGCATTTTACGGAAAACGGGTACATGACACTTGTTACCGACGTCCTTATTATGATGCCGGATTGTTCGCAGAAACCTTCGACGACCAAAATTCTAAAAGTGGCTATTGCTTATATAAAGTAGGCTGTAAAGGTCCTAGCACTTACAATGCCTGCGGAAGCATAAAATGGAATAATGGATTGAGTTATCCTATCCAATCAGGTCACCCTTGTTTTGGTTGTAGTGAAGAAAATTACTGGGACAATGGACCTATCTACAAAAGAATGACCAACTTATCCGGTTTCCCAATAGAAGGCAGTGCTGATACTGTTGGAAAAGTTGCTGCGGGTGTAGTTGTCGGAGGTGTTGCCTTGCATGCAATTGGCGCGAATATCTCTAAGCGAAAAGAACTGTCAGACAGAACTGAAAGAGGTAAAACCAACGAAAAAAATATTGATTCCTAAAACATAATACAATGGCAAATAGAATAGTTGTTGACCCAATCACAAGAATTGAAGGTCATTTAAGAATAGAAGCAGAAATTAAAGATGGAGTAATAGTAGACGCTTTTAGCTCTAGCACCATGGTTAGAGGTCTTGAAAATATTGTTAAAGGGAGAGACCCTAGAGATGTTTGGGCGTTTGTGCAACGCGCCTGTGGTGTTTGTACCAATGTACATGCAATTGCTTCAGTAAGGGCTGTTGAAGACGCTTTGGGAATTGCCATACCTCCAAATGCTGAAATGGTTCGAAATATTATGGCAGGTGCACAATACATGCATGACCATACGGTTCACTTTTATCATTTACACGCCTTGGATTGGGTAGATATTGTAAATGCATTAAAAGCAGATCCAAAGAAAACCTCCGAACTTGCTCAAAGCATTTCAAATTGGCCAAAAAGTTCAACAGGCTATTTTTCTGATGTGCAAAAAAGAATACAAAAATTTGTTGATAGCGGTCAGCTTGGAATTTTCGCAAATGGCTATTGGGGACATCCCGAAATGAAATTGCCTGCTGAAGTTAATTTATTGGCGGTTGCACATTATTTGGAAGCTCTGGAATGGCAAAAAGAAATCGTAAAAGTACACACCATTTTTGGCGGAAAAAATCCACACCCTAATTATTTGGTTGGTGGCATGGCCTGTGCGATAAATTCAGATGGTGCCGGTGGTTTAAATGTAGAACGACTGGCCTATGTAGGAAAATTACTAAAAGAGGGAAAAGATTTTATTGAGCAGGTTTATATCCCGGATTTGTTGGCAATAGCATCATTTTATAAAGATTGGGGAGCCATTGGAAAAGGATTCGGAAACTATATGTGTTATGGGGATTTCCCAACCAATGGTTATGCCGATATGTCAGGATTTAAATTCCCTTCAGGTATTATTTTAAACAATGACATGTCTAAAGTGCTTGATGTTGACCATAGAAACAGCGAAGAAATTCAAGAATTTGTAAACAATTCATGGTATGATGATTATGCCGAAGGAAAAGACAAAGGAAGACACCCTTGGCAAGGAGAAACCAATATTAAATATTCCGGCCCGAAACCACCATACGACTATTTAAATGTGGAAGAAAAATACAGCTTTGTAAAAACGCCGCGATGGAAAGGATTGCCTATGGAAGTTGGTCCGCTTGCCCGTTTATTGGTAGGTTATGGAAGAGGAAATAAAGAAATTCAAGATGCCGTTAACGGCGCATTGGCACATTTAAATGTTCCCGTTGATGCTTTATTTTCCACTTTGGGAAGAACTGCCGCCCGTGGAATTGAAACACAGTTGGTCGCAAAATGGACACTTGAATTCTATGACACTTTAATGAATAACATTAAAAATGGTGATGAACGCATGGCAAATATGGATAGTTGGAAGCCTTCCAGTTGGCCAGATGAAGCCAAAGGTGTCGGATTTGTAGAAGCACCAAGAGGTTCGTTGGCGCATTGGATAACCATTAAAGATAAAAAAACAGAAAATTATCAAATGGTGGTTCCTTCTACATGGAATGCTTCACCACGAGATCCAAAAGGACAACGTTCTGCTTATGAAGCAGCTTTAATTGGAACACCTGTGGCAGATCCTGAATTGCCATTAGAAATTATACGCACTATCCATTCATTTGACCCATGTTTGGCATGTGCCGTACATTTATATGATGAACACGGAAATCATATTTCTCAAGTTCAAAATATATCCAGTTGTGATATTTAAATTCTAAATTATGGAAACCAGAAATTTTAAACGTGTATTGGTATGGGAGTTGCCTGTTCGAATTTTTCATTGGGTAAATGTACTTTGCGTTTTAGCGCTTATCCTTTCAGGATTTTTAATTGCCAATCCGCCTGCACTGCTTTCAAATGCAGAAGCAACAAATTTACATTCCTTTGGAATTGTTCGATTTATTCATTTTACCGCTGCATATATTTTCTTTTTTAATATGATCTTAAGAATGTATTGGGCATTTGTAGGGAACAGGTATGCCAATTGGCGTGCCTTTTGGCCCTTCACAAGAAAAATGTGGAATAATTTTAAGCATGTATTAAAAGTTGATATCCTTCTAATGAACGAAAAAAAACATGATTTAAAAAACATCAGCATTGGTCATAACAGTGTTGCCTCATTGTCGTATATAGCTTTATTTATTATAGCATTAATTTCAGTTTTTACTGGATTTGCTTTATATGCCGACACCTCAAATTGGTGGTTGCCAAAATTATTTAGTTGGGTAACGCCTTTGTTTGGCAGTGACTTTTTAGTTCGTACCATACATCATATTGCCATGTGGGTATTTATTCTCTTTATATTAATCCATGTTTATTTGGTGTTTTATCATGACTGGTTAGAAGGTCGCGGTGAAGTTTCCTCGATGTTTGGAGGCTATAAATTTGTGAGGGAAGAACGATTAAAAAAAGCTATAGAAGAAGAAGAAAAAAAAGAATAATTAATAATAACCAAGCCTAAAGCGAATTCATTCGACCACTGTTTTTTTTTAAGTTGAATGGATTTGCTTTTTTAAATTTACAATATGGATACAAAAGAAAGAACTCCTATAGCCATCAGCAGCGATTCCTATTTTTTTGAAAAGGACAAATCAAACAGTATTTTAATTCTTGGTGTTGGCAATTATTTAATGGGAGATGAAGGTATCGGGGTTCATATAATGCAAGATATGGCTAAAATGAAATTGCCCGATTACCTCGATATTTTAGACGGAGGAACAGGCGGATTTCTATTGCTGAATTGTTTTGAAGCTTATCAGACCATTATTTTTGTGGATGCAACAATGGATGGAAAACCTGCAGGAACCATTTCGCTGATTCGGCCAAAATTCGCATCCGATTTCCCTACAGCATTAAGTGTACACGATGTGGGTTTGAAAGACATGATTGAAGCCGTTTATTTAATGGAAGAAAAACCCGATCTTCATTTGTTTACCATTTCTATTGAAGAATTGTTGCCTATGACCATTGATTTGAGCCCAAATGTAAAAAATGCCATTCCAAAAGTTATTGAACAAATATTAACGCATGCGGAAGCACTTCACCTGAAAAAAGTGTAATTTTAGATTTTAGAATATCGATTTACGATTTTTGAATTGAAAATTTTAAACTTTAAACTTTCGACTTTAAATGAATGGATACCTATAAAATTACTATTTCCGGACAAGTGCAGGGAGTTGGGTTTCGTCCTTTTGTTTATGGTTTGGCAAAATCCTTTTCTTTAACCGGAAATGTTTCTAATAATGAGGAGGGCGTAAAAATTTTAATTACCGGATGTAAAGATTCCATTCAGCATTTTTATGACAAACTTTTACAAAATCCTCCACCGGTTTCAAAAATAAAAAACAGTGCCATCACCCAAATAGATTTTCTGGAATTTGCTGATTTCAACATTATTCTTTCCAATAAAAGCGGCCAGTTAAATTTGCCATTAACACCCGATTTTGCTATTTGCAACGACTGTAATAAAGACATTCAGGATCCGAAAAACCGACGATTTAACTATCCGTTTACCACCTGCGTAAACTGTGGTCCACGCTGGGCTATTACCAATACTTTTCCTTTTGAAAGAAATCATACAACTATTAATGATTTCCCTATGTGCACTGCATGTGAAAAGGAATATTCAAATCCGGCTGACCGACGATTTCATTCGCAGACCAATACTTGCCACACCTGCGGAATTAATTTGGTTTTGATGGATCATCTTGGGAATACAATCCATTCAACGCCTCATAATATCTTTAAAAAAATTGCCAAATTACTTTCTGAAGGAAAAATAATAGCCGTCAAAAATACCGGCGGTTATCTGTTATGCTGCAATGCCGAAAATGAAGCTGCAATCCAAAAATTACGCGCCAAAAAAAACAGACCAAACAAGCCTTTTGCCGTTTTATATCCTTCAATGGAATTTTTACAAAAAGAATTGGAAATAAATGAGCGCCAGTTAAAATCACTCACTTCTGCAGAAAGACCAATTAACATTATTCCATTAAAAAATTATATAGGAAATGTCGCATTAAAAGCTGTTGCCCCAGGTTTAAATCAGTTGGGCGTGATGCTGCCCTACTCAGGGATTTTGCAACTGCTGGCAAACGAAATAAACTTTCCCATAGTTGCCACCAGCGGAAATATTCACGGCTCGCCAATTATTAG
>JAGXIN010000115.1 GCA_024635575.1 Flavobacteriia bacterium | reverse complement strand
TTGAAAGTTTCACCCATTTTATTTATTGCGTCTACATTTAAATTTGGAAATCTTTTACCAACTAGTGTTGCCATAATTTATTTTTTTATTATTTATATTTCTAATTTTATACAAATATAACCTTGATTTCTTGTTTTTAATTATAAAAACAATCCTAATTTTTTATAAAAGTATAAGATTTATTTATAGTAAATTCCATAATTGAGTAACTAGCTTATAATGTATGTTACTCTTGATTTGTTGTAATTATCCTCAACCTTAAAACAAAAAATTACTTGCTTGCAAATAACTTTACGTCATTTTCAGAAACTTCTTTTTCCCCTAAAATTATAAGACGTTCAACAACATTTCTCAGTTCTCTTATATTTCCAGTCCAATCATATTCCTGCAACAATTTTATGGCCTTATCAGAAAATTTCTTGACGGCCGTTCCTTGTTCTTCAGCAATTTGTTCTGTAAAAAATTTAATTAAAAGCGGAATATCCTCTCTTCTATCATTTAAAGAAGGAACATTTATTATAATTACCGCCAAACGGTGGTATAAATCCTCTCGAAATTTACCTTCAGCAATTTCCTTTTGTAAATCTTTGTTTGTGGCGGCAATTACCCTCACATCAACCTTAATGTCTTTATCGCTTCCTACACGAGAAATGATATTTTCCTGTAAAACTCGTAGCACTTTAGCCTGGGCTGAAAGACTCATATCCCCAATTTCATCTAAAAAAATAGTGCCGCCGTTTGCGGTTTCAAACTTACCCGATCTGTCTTTAACTGCTCCGGTAAATGAACCTTTTACGTGACCAAATAATTCGCTTTCAATTAATTCAGATGGGATTGCAGCACAATTTACTTCAACCATTTGGGCTTTAGACCTCTCACTTTTTTCATGTATCCAATGTGCAACCAATTCTTTTCCGGTTCCATTCGGTCCCGTAATTAATACCCGGGCATCAGTTGGTGCAACTTTATCGATCATTGTTTTAATATGATTGATTGCTTTGCTTGCGCCAATCATCTCATATTTTTTACTGACTTTGCTCTTTAAAAGAATATTTTGAACAACGAGTTCTTTTTTATCAAGCGCATTCCGTACTGTGTTTAACAAACGATTTAAATCGGGTGGTTTTGAAATGTAATCAAAGGCGCCTAAACGCATGGTATTTACTGCAGTGTCTAAATCGCCATGACCGGAAATCATCACAATCGGTATTTCAGGTTTTAATTTTTTAACTCTTTCAAGTACCTCAACACCATCCATTTTAGGCATTTTTATATCACACAAAACCAAATCATAATCCGATTTAATAATCATGTCTATCCCTACCAGACCATCTTCAGCCTCATCAACCTCATAGGTTTCATTTTCTTCAGAAATGATTTTCTTCAACACTCTGCGTATTGAACCCTCATCTTCAATAATTAATATTTTTGGCATATTTAGTTATTTTAAAGAAAATAAATGAACCATAAGGACATCTATTTTCTATTGTTATCGTCATCTTTTAAGGTTTTCAACTTATAAAATTCAGGAGTTTTTCACAATTAATATTTCAGCCATTTGTATATTTCCTTATAGGTTGGTTTTTTGCCGTACATTAAAATTCCAACCCTATAAATTTTAGCGGCAAACCACACCATACCAATAAAAGTAATTATTAGTAGCGACATTGACACAACTATTTGCCACCATGGTACCCCAAATGGAATACGCATAAGCATCACTATTGGTGAGGTTAATGGAAATAATGAAAAACCTAATGCAATTGGTCCATGCGGATTTTCAATAACTGAAAAACCAACATAAATAGCAATAACCAAAGGCATTAAAACCGGCATCATAAATTGTTGTGTATCTGTTTCACTATCAACGGCTGCGCCAATTGCAGCATAAATTGAACTGTAAATTAAATAGCCTCCCAAAAAGTAAAAGATGAATGAAAAGAACAAGGTCATGATTGGCAAGTTCTTAATTTCCAGAAGAAGCACCTGTAAATCACTATTTGATGATTTTTGCATTTGCTGAACCATTTCAGGACTCATCTGCCCTATTGCTGAACTTGAACCAACAGTTTCCATTCCTAAAAATAAGGTGACTGAGTACAGTATAAGTCCGGCCAAAATTGCCCAAATAATAAATTGCAAAATACCAGCCATCGCATTGCCTATTATTTTACCAAGCATTAATTGAAATGGTTTTACCGACGATATAATTACTTCAATAATTCGGCTGGTTTTTTCTTCAATGACACTTCGCATCACTGAAGTTCCGTAAATGATGATAAACATAAAAATTAAATAACCAAAACCTCCACCAACAACCATACGAAGCATACTGCCAATTTTTGAAGATTTTTCTCCCGAAAAGTTTTCAGCAGCAATGGCAACAGTCGTTTCTATTGCCTTAATTTTATCAACATCAATTTGTAATTGCTCAATTTTTAAGTTTCTTATTTTCTTTTCTAATTTGCTTTCTATATTGCTCAATACATCTATACTTGGCGTATCATTGGAATAAAAAGTAATACTTTTTGAAAGTTGGCTTAAACTGTCACTTTTAGGAATGACCAACAAACCATAATAAAATTCTTTGGTTTTTTCTCTTGCTTCTTCAATTCCTATACTTGTTAAATCTATATATTTTAAGACGTCTGAATCTATAAAAGCATCAGAAAATTGTTGAGATTCGTCAACAAAAGCAACCGTACGTATTTCTTCGCTGTTTTTTTCATTTAAAAAAATGATAAGAGACAAAAGTCCAACTGCCATAAGCGGACTTAAAATTGTCATTATAATAAATGACTTGTTTTTAACCTTTGCCAAAAACTCTCTTTTGATTATTAATTTTAATTTACCCATGTTTATTTATAGAAATATTATTAATTGAAAGATTACAATTGTTAATCATCAATTATCAGCTACCGATTTTAAAAAAATATCATTTACACTTGGAATAACTTCTGTAAAATGAGTTATTTGAGCCTTATTATTTAAAAATTTAATCAAATCTTTTGAAGTTTCCCCATTTTTTAAACTGATTAAAAGTCTAAAATCCTCGTTAAATGAAATTGCTTTGGACTTTTCAACAGTAAAGTGTTCTTCTATCTGATTTAACAAAAGGTCTTTATCCGAAGACAATAATCCTACTTCGAACTGATTGGTTTTAAACTTTTGTTTGATATCTTTTAACTTTCCGTCCAGTATTTTATTTGACTTATTAATCAATGCGATATAATCACACATTTCCTCCACAGATTCCATTCTATGGGTGGAAAAAATGATACTTGAACCTTCATTTCGTAAATTTAAAATTTCATCTTTAATTAAATTGGCATTTATGGGATCGAATCCGCTAAAAGGTTCATCAAAAATTAACAATTTTGGGCTGTGCATTACCGTTACAATAAATTGTACTTTTTGTGCCATTCCCTTTGAAAGTTCCTGAATTTTTTTGTTCCACCAATCGGTAATTTCAAATTTTTCAAACCAATACTTCAATTTCTTTTTGGCTTCTTCCTTAGACATGCCTTTTAGCTGGGCCAAATACAAAGCCTGTTCGCCAACTTTCATGCTTTTATACAAACCGCGTTCTTCAGGCAAATATCCAATATACTGAATATGTTGAGGCTGCAAAATTTCTCCGTCTAAATAAACGGTTCCGCTATCGGGTAAAGTAATTTGATTTATGATTCTTATTAATGAGGTTTTTCCTGCGCCATTGGGTCCCAATAATCCAAAAATACTTCCTTTTGGCACCGAAATTGAAACGTTGTTTAATGCTGTAAAGCTTCCATAGTTTTTACAGACATTCTCAACCCTTAAAACGTTGTTCATGCGATAGTTTTTGATTCGAGGGACGAAAATAGAACTATTTTGCTATAATTTGGTTAATCTTACTATAAAATTAATACATCTTTTCAATATACTTTTGTTGTATGGTTTTTAACCATTCCAATGTAGCTTTTGGCTTTACAATTCGTAAAATTTCAGTAATACCCTCATTTACATAAAAAATTCCTTTGGCTATGTCGTAATTGTTTTCGGTTATGTTGTGTTTCACATCATAAGTTAGTTTTTTAAACTCTTCCCAATTCATATATCTTGGCATCTCTATATAATAGGTATTGTCCTCCTCTTTAGAATGGTAAATACCTTTTTCTAATTCCTCAACATAAAAAAATCGATTGATTCGTATTAGCGAATCAACATCATGAAACTTTTCGTTTTTCTCAAAGTCATAACCTTCATCCTTATAATATTGCTGAATTTTACCAATTTCGACATAATCTTTAATTCCTTTCACCCGAACACCATTTAGAATGCGTGTATTTATTTTTACTTCACATTTTGCACCATGAAGTTGTAAATTATATTTATTATTAATTTTTCTGGTAACTCGAAGTATCTTTTCGAAAGAATTAGGCGTTTTGGTGACAAAAATAATTGAAGTAGGTTTTGTGATTTCAGTATACCTGCCATAATAATTTTTATATGGATCCGGAACATTAATTACAAATGTTTTTGGCAAATTATTTTGATTAACCGTATCAATATTCTCCTCAATAATTATTTTACCTATAAGCTCTTTGATTACCATTTTTTTATCATTTTAAATTGTGTTTTAAACTTATTCCTTTTTTTTATAATAAACAAGCAAAATATCAGAACAAAATATTTATTATTAATTTATTATGCGTGCATAGTATTTTTTTATATATTTGGTAAATGCAAAAAGAACAAACTATAGATCACGTGCTCAGAGCTACCTGGCAATCAGTAGCTAAAATGTATAACGAACAGGCTGCCAAGCACGACAGTACTATGTCTATGGCTTTTGTTTTATTGAATATTGATATTGAAAAAGGAACGCCATCAACAGCATTGGGACCATTAATGGGAATGGAACCTACGAGTCTTTCCCGTATTTTAAAAAGTATGGAAGATAAAGGACTTGTTTACAGAGAAAAAAACCCTGTGGATGGAAGAGGAATTCTGATAAAAATTACAGAGTTTGGAATCGAAAAACGAAAT